>NZ_JBYSXL010000082.1:0-17794 GCF_058782155.1 Methylobacterium sp. FW306-05-D | reverse complement strand
GGGGGGGGGAGGGGAGGTTGGGCCCGATCCGGTTGTGGAAGGCGTTGCCGTCCTGCGCCGCGGCGGGTCCGGGGGGACCGCCGAGGAGGAGGGCGCAGCCCAGCCAGACCGATCCGTATCCTGCCCGCGCCATCCCGCACCTCCCAATCCCGACCGGGGCGCCCCGCCGGCGTTGCCAATCCGCCGCCGACGCGCCATGTCACGGGCGGCCGCCGCGCCCGGTGCCCGCCCTCTGGAACCGGACCATGGCGGCGGCAAGGCCGCCCCGGCCCGGGGGCCGGCCCTCCGGGTGCGAGGCCCCGCCCCCCTTCGCCCGATCCTGCTCCAGGGACGCCATGAACGCCACCCTCGATCTCCTGCGCACCCGCCGCTCGGTCCCGCCGCTGCGCCTCGCTGAGCCGGGCCCGGACGCGGCCGAACTCGACGCGATCCTGACCATCGCGTCGCGCGTGCCGGACCACGGCAAGCTGGCCCCCTGGCGCTTCCTGGTGATCGCCGGCGAGGCCCGGACCCGCATCGGCGAGACCATCGCGGCGGCCTATGCGGCCGACCACCCGGAGGCCGACGCCGCCCGCCTCGACCTGGAGCGCAACCGCCTCGCGCTCGCCCCCCTCGTGGTGGCGGTGGTCGCGGGGGCCGGCCCCCACGTCAAGATCCCCGAATGGGAGCAGGTGCTCTCGGCCGGCGCCGTGGCGATGAACCTCGTGGTGGCGGCCAACGCCGCGGGCTACGCCACCGCCTGGCTCACCGAGTGGTTCGCCTACGATTCCCGCATCCTCGACGTCCTCGGCCTCGAGCCCGGCGAGCGCCTCGCGGGCTTCATCCATATCGGGCGCGCGCAGGAGGTGCCGCCCGACCGGCCCCGCCCGGCGCTGGCCGACATCGTCACCCGGCTCTGAGGGGCATCCCATGCATTACGACGCCGAGACCAAGGGCCTGCCGCACAACCCGCTGAAGGCCCTGGTGGCCCCGCGCCCGATCGGCTGGATCAGCGCGATGAACCGCGAGGGCGCCGTGAACCTCGCGCCCTATTCCTACTTCAACGCCGTGGCGGCCGGGCCCGACATGGTCATGTTCTCCTCGGCCGGGCGCAAGGACGCCATGACCTTCGCGGAGGAGGGCGGCGAGTTCGTCTGCAACCTCGCCACCTACGACCTGCGCGAGGCGGTGAACGCCACCTCGGCGCCCCTGCCCCGGGGGACGAGTGAGTTCGCCTATGCGGGCCTGACCCCGGCGCCCTCGCGAAAGGTGCGCCCGCCCCGGGTCGCCGAATCGCCGGCCGCCCTGGAGTGCAAGTGGCTGCAGACCGTGCCGCTGACGCCGCTCGACGGCAGCGACGCCTCGCACTTCCTGGTGATCGGGCAGGTGGTCTCGATCTACATCGACGACCGCTTCATCACGGACGGCCGCGTCGACACCGGCGCCATGCGGCCGATCCTGCGCGGCGGCTACTTCGACTACTTCACCGCCGAATCGGAGACCCGGTTCGAGCTGCGCCGGCCGGCCGGCGGGGGCGGGTAGGCCACTCGGCTAAGCCACCCGTCGCCGCCCCAGCCTCTCCGCGATGGCGATGCCGCCGATGACGAGGGCCAGCGCCAGGGCGTCGTGCCAGCGGACGGGCTCGCCCACCAGCAGGATGGCGAGGCCGGCCCCGAAGATCGGCACCAGGTTGACGAAGAGACCGGCCCGGTTCGGGCCGATCAGCTCGACGCCGCGCATGAAGGCGAGCTGCGCGATGAGCGAGGGCCCGAGCGCCACGAACAGCACGATGGCCCAGCCCTTGCGCGTCGGCCAGATCGTGTGGCCCAGCGCCCATTCGGCGTAGAGCGGCGGCAGGGAGGTCACGAGGGCCGAGAGCGCCACCGCGGTGAAGAAGCTCAGGCCCGAGACCTTCGGCCTGCGCGCGAGCGCCACGGTGTAGCCGGCATAGAGCAGGCAGGCGACCAGCATCAGCACGTCGCCCCGGTTGAAGGCGAAGGTGGCGAGCACCCGCCAGTCGCCGTGGGTGGCCGCCACCACGGCGCCCGCGAGCGTGACGGCCACGCCGAGGAGCTGCGCGCCCGTCACCGCCACCCGGTGGACCAGATAGTTGATCAGGATGACGAGGACCGGGATCGCCCCCTGGAACAGGGCGATGTTGATGCCGCTGGTGAACAGGCCGGCGGCGTAGAACAGGCTGGCATAGAGGGTGTAGCCGCAGGCCCCCATCAGCAGCACGTAGCGCCAGTGGCGCTTGAGCCGGTCCCACTCCGCCACGAGGCCGGCCCGGGCCGGCAGAACCAGGGCGAGGCAGGCGAAGGCCCAGCGCAGGCAGGTGAGCACCTGGGGCGAGACCTCGCCCGCCGCCCACTTGCTGGCCACCACGTTGCCGCCCCAGAGCAGCATCGTGAACACGAGGAGCGGGTAGGCGGCGGCCGACTCGGCCGCGGCCGCCGGCTCGGCCGCGCGTCCGGCGGGCGTCTCCGGGACGCGCATGGGCGGATCTCCCTGGGCTCCGGCCGGGCTCGCGGCCGGCCGACGCGGGCGGGGATAGCCCGCCGCGCCGCGCGGGGACAGGCCGCCCGGCGCAACACCGCCATCGAAATCCGCCCGCCTCCGCCGCTGGCGTCCCCCAGGGGCCGCACCCATCCCCCGCTATCGATCCGCCCGCGCTATCGACGGGCGCGCCGATTCCCTATGCCGGTGGATAAGGTTATGCCGGCCCGGAACGCGGCGGCGACACGGCCGCGGACCAATCGGGGAGGGCGAGACATCCGGTGACGTGGCGATCCCTCCTCCTCGCCGGCCTCGCGGCGGCCGGCCTCGGCGGCCTCGCCGTCTCGCCCCAGGGCGCTGCCCTCCTCGGCGAGGCGCGCGAGCGCCTCGCGGCGCTCCAGGCCAGACCCGGGGCGGCGAAACCCGCGCACCTGCCGGCCCAGCGCACCGCCGTGGAGGAGGGCCGCACCGTGGTGCGCCTCTCGGCCGCCGAGCGCGCCCGCATCGGCATCGTCACCGAGGCCCGGCCGCTCGCCGAGCACCGGGAGGAACTGCAGGCCTATGGCAGCGTCCTCGACCTCGCCCGGGTCACCGACCTGACCAACGCCTATGCCAGCGCCCGGGCCGCCCTCCAGACCGCCCAGGCCCGGGCCGAGGTCTCGCGCAGCGCCCTGCAGCGGGCGAGGTCGCTCGGTCAATACGCCACCACCGTGCAGCTCGAGACCGCGGGGGGCACCGCCCAGACCGACCAGGCCGCCCTGGCGGCGGCGGAATCGCAGGTGCGCACCCTCTCGGCCACCGCCCAGCAGGAATGGGGGCCGGTGATCGGCCGGGCCATCGTCGAGCGCTCGGCCACCATCACCCGGCTGATCGAGCGGACCGACTTCCTGGTGCAGGTCACCCTGCCCCCGGGCGAGGGCCTGAAGGGCCCGCCGGCGGCGGCCTTCGCCGAGGTGCCGCCCCAGAGCGCGCGGGTCGCCCTGACCTACGTCTCCCCCGCGACCCGCACGGACCCGCGCATCCAGGGCCTGAGCTTCTTCTACACCGTGCCGGGCGACAGCGGCTTCCTGCCCGGCATGAGCATGCTCGCCTTCCTGGCGGCGGACCGCAGCGTGACGGGCCTCAGCGTGCCCGAGGAGGCGGTGGTGCACTGGCAGGGGGGCGCCTGGATCTACCGGGCGGTGGGGCCCGACGCCTTCGCCCGCCACCGCCTGAAGGCCGACCCGCCGATGTCGGCCGACGCCTACGTGGTGGAGGACCTGCCCGGCGGCACCGAGATCGTGCTCGCCGGCGCCCAGGCGCTCCTCTCCGAGGAGATGAAGAGCCAGTTGCAGGTCTCGGGCGGCGTCGATGACGATTGAGGCGCACAGTCCCGAACCGGGGCGTTCCGGGGCGCAGGGTCACGGCGGCCCCCAGGCGGCCCTGGTCGCCTTCGCGGTGCGCTTCCGCGGCATCGTCCTGGCGCTCAGCCTGGCGCTGGCCGGCTACGGCGTCGTCGTGCTGGCCGACGCCCAGTACGACGTCTTCCCGGAATTCGCCCCGCCCGCCGTGGTGATCCAGACCGAGGCCCCGGGCCTCAACCCGGAACAGGTCGAGGTGCTGGTGACCCAGCCCGTGGAGGTGGCGGTCAACGGCCTGCCGGGGGTGGTCTCGCTCCGGTCGAGCTCGATCCAGGGCCTGTCGGTGATCACCGTGACCTTCGGGGCCGGCAGCGACATCTACCGGGTGCGCCAGCTCGTCACCGAGCGGCTGACGGCGCTGGCCGGCCGCCTGCCGCAAGGGGTGCTGCCGCCGGCGATGACGGCGCTGACCTCCGCCACCAGCACGGTGCTGCTCGTCGGCCTGACCACCGAGAGCCGCTCCGACATGGACCTGCGCACCCTGGCGGACTGGACCGTCCGCCTGCGCCTCCTCGCCGTGCCGGGCATCGCCCAGGTCTCGGTCTATGGCGGCGCGGTGCGCTCGCTGCAGGTGCAGATCCGCCCCAACGACCTCGTGCGCTTCAACGTCGGCGTCAACGACGTGCTCGCCGCCGCCCGCAAGGCCACCGGCGTGCGCGGGGCCGGCTTCGTCGATACGGCCAACCAGCGCATCGCCCTCCAGACCGACGGCCAGTCGCTCAGCCCCGAGGCGGTCTCGCGCACGGTGCTGATCAACGAGGGCGGGGCCAGCGTGACCCTGGCGGACGTCGCCACCGTGGTCGCCACCGGCGAGCCGGCGATCGGCGCCGCCCTGGTGGACGGCCGGCCCGGGGTGCTCCTCATGGTCGGCGCCCAGTACGGCGCCAACACCCGCGCGGTCACCGCCCGGGTCGAGGCCGCCCTGGAGGAGCTGCGCCCGGCCCTGTCGCGCGAGGGCGTGACCCTGCACGCCGACCTGTTCCGCCCGGCCAACTTCATCGCCATCGCCAACGGCAACGTGCTCCAGGCCCTCGGGCTCGGCGGCATCCTGGTGGTCGTGGTGCTGTTCGTCTTCCTCTACGACTGGCGCACCGCCGTGATCTCGGCGCTGGCGATCCCGCTCTCGCTCATCGCCGCCGTGGTGGCGCTCCAGGCGCTGGGCGAGAGCCTCAACACCATGACGCTGGGCGGCCTCGCCATCGCCATCGGCGAGGTGGTCGACGACGCGGTGATCGGCGTCGAGAACGTGGTCCGGCGCCTGCGCGAGAACCGCCGCCTCGGCGGCCCGCGGCCCGAGGGGCGGGTGGTCCTCGACGCCATCCTGGAGGTGCGCACGGCGGTGGCCTACGCCACCATCGCGGTGCTGCTGGTGTTCCTGCCCGTGCTCGCCCTGTCGGGCATCGCCGGCCGGCTGTTCGGCCCCCTGAGCCTGGCCTACATCCTCGCGGTGGTGGCCTCGCTGGCCGTCGCCCTCACGGTGACCCCGGCGCTGGCGATGTGGCTGCTGACGAACCGGCGCGAGGCCTCGACCGAGGAGCCGCCGGTGATGCGCGCCGCGCGCCGCCTCTACGCCCGCCTGTTGACCCGGATCGACCGCTTCCCGCGCCTCGTCATGGCCTGCGGCCTCCTCGTCACCCTCCTGGGGGCCGCCTTGGTGCCGTTCTTCGGCTCGACCTTCCTGCCCGACCTCAAGGAGGGCCACCTGATCCTGCACATGGCGGCCGCCCCCGGCACCTCGCTGCAGGAATCCCTGCGGCTGGGCACCCGCATCACCGCCGCCCTCAAGGAGATCCCGGGCATCCGGGCGGTCGCCTCGCAGATCGGCCGGGCCGAGGCGGGCCAGGACACCGCCGGCACCCATTACAGCGAGATCCACATCGACCTGGAGCCCGGCCTCGACGGGGCGGGGCAGGGGGCGGCGGAGGCCCGGATCCGGGCCGTGATGGCGGGCTTCCCCGGGGCCGCCTTCTCCCTCAAGACCTTCCTCACCGAGCGGATCGAGGAGACGGTCTCGGGCTTCACCGCGCCGGTGGTGATCAACGTCTTCGGCACCGATCTCTCCGCCATCGAGACCGCCGCCCGCGACATCGCCCGCGAGCTCGCCGAGGTCCGGGGCGCGGTCGACATCCAGCAGAGCTCCCCGGCCGGCCTGCCCCAGGTCAATGTGGGCCTGAGGCCCAACGACCTGCGCCACTGGGGCCTCTCGGCCATCGAGGTCATGGAGGTGGTGCGCACCGCCTACCAGGGCGACATCGTCGGCCAGACCTATGCGGGCAACGCGGTGTTCAACGTCCTCGTCATCCTCGATTCCGCCACGCGGGGCCGGCTCTCGGCCCTCGCCGACCTGCCCCTGCGCGGCTCCGGCGGCCGGGTGGTGCGCCTCGCGCAGGTGGCGGACATCTACGAGACCTCCGGCCGCTACCAGGTCCAGCACGAGGGCGCGCAGCGGGTCCAGGCGGTCACCGCCAACGTGACGGGGCGCGACGTGGCCGGCTTCGTGGCCGATGCCCGGCGCAAGATCGCCCGCGAGGTCGCCCTGCCCCCCGGCACCTATGTGGGCTTCGCCGGCTCGGCCGAGGCGCAGGCGCGGGCCCGGCGCGACCTCCTGGTCTATTCGGGGCTGGCCGGCCTCGGCATCGTGCTGCTGCTCGCCATCGTCACGGGGAGCCTGCGCAACCTGATGCTGGTGCTGGTCAACCTGCCCTTCGCCTTCGTGGGCGGGGTGCTCGCGGTCTTCGCCACCGGGGCGGTGCTGTCGCTGGGCTCGATCGTGGGCTTCGTGACCCTGTTCGGGATCTCCCTGCGCAACACCATCATGATGATCGCCCATTACGAGCACCTCGTGGTGGAGGAGGGGCAGGCCTGGGACCGGGACACGGCGGTGCTCGGGGCCGCCGACCGGATGGTGCCGATCCTGATGACCTCCCTCGTGACCGGGCTGGGCCTCCTGCCCCTCGCCCTCGGGGCCGGCGAGCCCGGCCGCGAGATCGAGGGTCCGATGGCCATCGTCATCCTGGGCGGCCTCGCCACCTCGACGGTGCTCAACCTCCTCATCCTGCCGACCCTGGCCCTGCGCTTCGCGCGCTTCGGGGCGCCGCAGGGCAGGGCGCTTCAGCCGGTGGCCTGAGGCGCCCTCGCCGGCCCGCCATCCTGGGCCGGCGGCGCGGCCAAGCCCCGCCCGTAGGCGCCCGCCCACCGGAGTCCGTCATGCGCCCGACGCCGTTCTCCCTCCTCCTGGTCCCGGTCCTCTGGAGCGTGCCCGCCGCCCGGGCCCTCGAGGTGCCGGTGGCACCGCCGGTCGAGGCGACGCCGGGCGATTCTGCGCGGGGCGAATCCGCACCGGGCAGCCCCGCGCCGGGCAGTCCTATGCCGATCCAGGTCTTTCCGATGGCCCGGGTCGTGCCGAAGGGCGAGGCGCGGGGCATCGCCTTCTTCGCCTACCTCTATCCCGACTGCGCGTCCCAGGGGCCGGTGGTGGCCCGCATCCTGGAGCCCCCGCGCCGCGGCACGGTGACGTTCGCCCCGGCCGAGTCCTTCCCGCGCTACGCGCCGGGCTCGCCGCTGGCGCCGTGCAACGCCCGGAAGGTGCCGGGCCTGCGGATGACCTACGAGACGGAGGAGGGCATCGAGGGTCTCGACACCACCCGCATCCTCACCATCAACCCGGACGGCACGGCGGCGGAGTACGCGGTGAAGATCTGGATCCGCTGACGGGCCCAAGAGGGCTCAGGAACCGGCTTGGGACGCGGCTCGGGAACCGGCCCCAGACCCCGTCCGACAGCCCAGGAACGCCGTTCGCATAAGATATATTATGGAACCTGCGCCGCATGAATCCGGGGCAGGGGGCCCGGACAGACGAAGAGTTCACCCATTCCCGACACCGGGTATTCATGCAATCTCCACACCGGCGATTCACGCCGTTGCCAGTTCCCAGCCCCTCGCGGCCGCCAGCGATGCTAAACCGCTGGCGGACGTCACAATTCCTCCTCATAATACATGATACCGGGCACTGTCCGAACGGTCGCCCGTCCGAATCGATCCTCTCCAAAGCGAACGCGATGCCGATCCTTGCGCGCCCCTCCGCTGCCCTGAGCCTGGCCCTGCTGGCCTTCGGGTCCGTCACGTTCGCCACCGGCGCGCAGGCCGAGCCGCAGCGCCCCGACCTGGTGCAGCCCCCCCAGGCCATCGCGACGGAGGGCGCGGCCCGGCCGGTCGTCCGGACGGCGATCCCGCGCCGCGCCCTCGCCCGCCTGCCCCGCCTGGCCGGCCTCATCGCCCAGGGCCAGGCCATCCGCATCGTGGCCTTCGGCTCGTCCTCGACCGAGGGCTCGGGCGCCTCCTCGCCGGCCACCACCTACCCGGCCCAGCTCCAGCGCGACCTCGCGGCCCGGCTCGGCGTGACGGATGCGGAGAACTCCTCCGTCACGGTGCTGAACCGCGGCAAGGGCGGCGACGATTCCGAGGCCATGGCCCGGCGGCTGGAGCGCGACGTGCTCGCCGACAAGCCGGACCTCGTGATCTGGCAGACCGGCAGCAACGATCCGATGAGCGGCGTCAGCGTCGCGCGCTTCACCGAACTCACCCGCGCCGGCATCCTCGCCATGCGGGCCACCGGGGCGGACGTGGTCCTGATGGACCAGCAATGGTGCAAGAAGCTCTCGACCACCGACGGGGCCGAGGCCTACGGCGTCGCCCTGCATGCCATCGCCACCGAACTCAACGTGCCGGTGATCCGCCGCAACGCGATGATGCGGGCCTGGGCCGCGCAGGGGCTGCTGTCCCCGACCCAGATGATCGGCCCGGACGGCCTGCACATGACCGATGCGGGCTACGACCGCCTGGCCCGCGCCGCCACGGCGCAGATCCTGGCCAATGCCGGCCTGCCGCAGGACGCCAACACCCAGAACTGAGGCCCGACCGGGGAGGCGGCCGGGACCGCCCTCCTCCGCGCGCCTCACAGGTCCAGCGTGACGCTCAGGCCGTCATGGGCCGGCACGACGTTCGGCGGCAGCTTGGCCGCCAGGGTCGCGTAGTCGAGATCCGTGTGCAGATTGGTCAGGATCGCCCGGCGCGGACGCACCGTCTCGATCAGCGCCAGGGCGTCCGAGACCGAGTAGTGGGTCGGGTGCGGGGTCTCCCGCAGGGCATCGATGATCAGCAGGTCGAGGCCGTGCAGCCGGGCCTGCGACGCCTCCGGCATCAGGCTGACGTCGGGGGCGTAGGCCGCGGGGCCGAAGCGGAAGCCGAGAGCCGCCTCGTTGCCGTGCTCCAGGCCGAAGGGCAGGGCCGTGAGCGCACCGCCCGGGCCCTCCACCCGCATCGCCTCCCCCTCCGCCAGGTCGTGCAGGTCGAGGATCGGCGGGTACTCGCTGCCGGGCGGCGTCTCGAAGCAGTAGCCGAACCGCGCCGCCAGGAGGCCGCGCGTCCGGGCATCGGCGAAGACCGGGATGCGCCGGCGCATGTGGATCACGAGGGCCCGCACGTCGTCGATGCCGTGGGTGTGGTCGGCATGGGCATGGGTGAACAGGATGGCGTCGAGGCGCTGGACCGCCGCGTCGAGCAATTGCTCGCGCAGGTCCGGCGCGGTGTCGACCAGGAGGGTGGTGGCCGCCCCGGCCCCGCCCTGGCGCTCCACCAGGAGCGAGCAGCGCCGGCGCCGGTTCCGCGGCTCGGCCGGGTCGCAGGCTCCCCAGCCGTAGCCCACGCGGGGCACGCCGCCGGACGAGCCGCAGCCGAGGATCGTCAATCGCAATGCGCCCATCGGCACCTCCGCCCCCGTTGGTACCGGAGCGGGCCGGGGCCTGTCACGCCCGATCCGGCCCCCCTGCCCGGCTCAGCCCGCGGCCTTGTGGAACAGGCGGTGGAAATTGGCCGTCGTCAGCGCAGCGAAGTCCGAAAACTCCATCGCGAGGGTCTGGGCGAGGGCGCGGGCCGTGTCCGCCGTATAGGCCGGCTCGTTGGTGCGGCCGCGATGCGGCTCGGGCGCCAGGAACGGGGCGTCGGTCTCCACCAGGAGGCGGTCGGGCGGCACCGACCGGGCGATCGCCCGCAGGTCGTGCGAGCGCCGGAAGGTGACGATGCCCGAGAAGGACACGCAGAAGCCGAGTTCGACGCCGACCTCGGCCAGGCGCGCGCCCGACGAGAAGCAGTGCAGGACGGCCGTGAACGTGCCGCGCGCCATCTCGTCCACCAGGATCGCCTCCATCTCCGCATCGGCGTCGCGGGAATGGATGACCAGCGGCAGGCCGGTCTCGCGGGCGGCCGCGATGTGACGGCGGAAGACGCGCTCCTGCACCGCCTCGGGGGCGGCGTTGTCGTAGTGGAAGTCGAGGCCCGCCTCGCCGATGCCGATGCAGCGGGGATGCTGCGCGCACGCCACGATGACCGCGGTCGGCACGTCGGGCTCATCGCCCGCCCCGTCCGGGTGGGTGCCGATGGTGTGCCAGATCTCCGGGTGCGCCTCCGACAGGGCCTCGTAGGTCCGGGCCTTGGCGACCCGGGTGGAGATCGTGACCATCCGGGTCACGCCGGCGGACCGGGCGCGGGCGATGACGCCCGGCAGGTCCTCCGAAAAGTTCGGAAAATCCAGGTGGCAATGGCTGTCGACCAGCATGGATGGACTCGGAATTCCTGAGAGTTTCGGGGCCGGCGGGCCGCTCGGAGCGCGGGAGAGCCGGGCCTCAGCCCGCGCCGTCCTTCGCCCTGACGTAGCTCTTCAGCACGGCGTTGATCTGGGATTGGTAGCCTTTGCCGAGACTTCGGAAATGCCGCAGTACCTCCTGATCGAGGCGCAGGGTGATCTGCTCCTTGGTCTCGGGCCTGGCAACCGGCAGCCTGTCCCAGAAGCCGGGGGGAATCGCGCCCGCATCCGGATCCTGCGCGGCGCGGCGCGCGGCCTCGTCGTCGCTCATCGCCTTGAAAGCCGTGCTCAGAGGCTCGGCGGGTGGCATGGCATCGAGGCTGTCGAACCGCACCGTCGTCGGGGAGTCGGAGATCGGGGTTTCAGAGATCTCGGATCCGGACATTTCGGGCCTGGATGTAGACTTCCTGCTCATGCCGTCCCGCCTTCCATGCCGAGATGATCCGGATATCGTCCCCGCGCGGGGTATGGATCACGCAGAGCACGCTCCCGTCATACGCCCCGAGGGTGATGAAGCGCGGCTCGCCATAGGAGCGCCGCGTGTCCTCACGGGTCAGCACAAACCCGCGAAAGACCTCGACGGCCTGTCGGAATCCGATCCGGTGCTTGGCCTGATTGGCCGCATCCTTGTCCGGGTCCCATTGAAATCCCATCCCTCACCGTCGTTACGAAATGTAGTGCGCGGGAGCCTGCGTGACCAGCCCTCAGGACGAAGGCGCCTCCGGCTCGACGAAGCGCGGGAACAGGCCGACGGGGGCGGGGAGCGCCGTGCCGGGCACCAGGCGACCGCCCTCCCCCACATCGGCCAGCCGGCGCCGGTCCGCCGGCACGGCCAGGAGGTCGAGGAGCTTGGCGCCGGAGCCCGGCATGAAGGGCTGCACCAGGATGCCGATGGCCCGCAGGGTCTCGGCCACCACGTAGAGCGCGGCCGCCATCCGGGCCGGATCGGATTTCCGCAGCACCCAGGGCTTCTGCGCGTCGAAGTAGCGGTCGGCGGCCGTGATCACGGCCCAGATCTCGGCGAGCGCCGTGTGCAGGGCGAGCCGATCCATGGCCTCGCGCACGGTGCCCGGCAGGGCATCGGCCAGGGCCAGCAAGGCGCGGTCGTCGTCCGTAAAGGTGCCGTGCTCGGGGACCAGCCCCGAACAGTTCTTGGCGATCATCGAGAGCGAGCGCTGGGCGAGGTTGCCCAGCCCGTTCGAGAGGTCCGCCGTGTAGCGGGTGATGATCGCCTCGTGGCTGTAGTTGCCGTCGCCGCCGAAGGGCACCTCGCGCAGCACGAAGTGGCGCAGCGCGTCGACGCCGTAGGTGGCGATCAGGTCCATCGGATCGACGACGTTGCCCAGCGACTTCGACATCTTCTCGCCCTTGGAGAGCAGGAAGCCGTGGCCGAAGACGCGCTTGGGCAGCGGCAGCCCCGCCGACATCAGGAAGGCCGGCCAGTACACCGCGTGGAAGCGGACGATGTCCTTGCCGATGACGTGCAGGTCCATCGGCCAGAATCGCGTCCGCGGGTCGGCCGCGTCGGGGAAGCCCGTGACGGTGAGGTAGTTCGTCAGCGCGTCGACCCAGACGTACATGACGTGGTCGGAATGCCCCGGCACCGGCACGCCCCAGTCGAAGTTGGTGCGGCTCACCGAGAAGTCCTTGAGGCCGGAGCGCACGAAGCTCGCCACCTCGTTGCGCCGGGTCTCGGGGCCGATGAAATCGGGCTCGGCCTCGTAGAGGGCGAGGAGCCGGTCCTGGTAGGCCGAGAGCCGGAACAGGAAGTTCTCCTCCTCCATCCAAGTCAGGGGCGTGCCGGTCTCGCGGGAGCGCCGGGCGCCGTCGGGGCCGAGTTCGGTCTCGTCCTCGGCGTAGTAGGCCTCGTCGCGCACCGAGTACCAGCCGGCATATTTCGACAGGTAGAGGTCGCCGTTGGCCTCCATCCGGCGCCACAGGTCCTGGGCGGCGGCGTAGTGCGCGGGCTCGGTGGTGCGGATGAAGCGGTCGTGGCTGCAGCCCAGGGCCTCGGCCATGGCGCGGAAGCGCGCGGACATGTCGTCGACGAGTTCGCGCGGGGTGATCCCGGCCTTGGCGGCCGTCTGCTGGATCTTGACGCCGTGCTCGTCGGTGCCCGTGGAGAACAGCACGTCGTAGCCGTCGAGGCGCTTGAAGCGGGCGATCGCGTCCGTGGCGATCACCTCGTAGGCGTGGCCGATATGCGGCGCGCCGTTGGGATAGGAGATCGCGGTGGAGAGACCGAAGGTCTTCGCGGTTGCCGGGTCGGTGGCGGTCACGTCGAGGGGTTCCCCGGATACAGGGTTCACAGGATCAGGCCCCGGACTCGGGTCCTGGGATCACAGGACGGCGGAAGCCTAAGCTGACTTGCGTTGGGGTACCAACGCAAGTCAGCTTAGGCTCTTGTTGTGTCGCAGATTTTTGTCGCAAAACCGGCGGCCGCTTCTGCGAAATCTGCTTAGCATGCCGCGTCAGGCGGCGTCGCGGAGCGCGCCGGCCAGGTCGCCGAACAGGGACAGGACCAGCGGCCGGCGGTCGAGATTGTAGGTCGCGGCCTCCCGCGCGGCGCGGGCGATCTTGTCACACACCTCGACCAGGGCCGCAAGGCGGGCGGGCGGCGCGTGCCGGCGCCGGTCGAGCTCGGCCGAGACGAAGCGGAAGACCGTGTCGAGGCTGGCCGCGAAGAGCTCGTCGGACTCGCGGGCCGAGAGCTTCTCGGCCAGGGCCAGGATGCGCCGCCAGTCCGGCTGGTCGAGGCGGGCGAGCAGGGTCTCGACCTCCGCGACCAGGCCGGCCCGGGCCGGATCGAGCAGGGCGACGGCCTCGGCGACGGAGCCCTCCGAGAGCCGCGCCGCCCGGGCGAGCGCCTCGGCGCCGGGCTGGACGAAGGGCGGCGCGAAGCCGCCGATCACCCGCGCCACGTCGTCTTGCGCGAGCGGGCGCAGGGTCAGGGCCCGGCAGCGCGAGCGGATGGTGGGCAGGAGCCGGCCCGGCGCGTGGCTGACGATGAGGAACAGGCAGCGGGGCGGGGGCTCCTCCACCATCTTGAGGAGGGCGTTGGCGCTGTTGGCGTTGAGGTCCTCGGCGCTGTCGACGATGCAGATGCGGTAGCCCGCATTGCCGGCGGTGGAGCCGAAGAGCGCGAGGGCGCCGCGGGCCGCATCCACCGAGATCCGGGTCGCCAGGGTCTTGGCGTTGGGGGCCCGGGTCCGGCGCAGGGCCACGAGGTTGGGATGCGACAGGGCCGCGACCTGGCGCGCCGCCGGGTGGTCGGGATCGACGGCGAGGCTCGCGGGCGCGCCCCGCGCCGCCGGGTTGGCGACGAGCCAGCGGGCGACCCGGTAGGCCAGCGTCGCCTTGCCGATGCCGCGTGGGCCGCCGATCAGCCAGGCGTGGTGCAGGCGCCCCGCGGCGATCGCCTCGACGAAGGCGGCCTCGGCCTCGGCATGGCCGACGAGGTCGGCCTGCTCGCGCGGGCGCGGGACCTCGGTCAGGTCGCCGGGCTCGACATCCTCGGGGGCGCGCTCAGGCCGCATCGCCGTGCTCCGTCCCGGATCGGCCGCCCGGCGCGTCGCCGGAGCGGGCCGGCAGCAGCCCGGGCAGGCGCTCGGCCACCGCGGCGCGGATCGCGGCCTCGACGGCGTCGGCGGGCAGGGCGGCGTTGACGACCGCGCAGCGCCCCGGCTCCTCCGCCGCGACGGCGAGGAAGGCCGCGCGCAGGCGGGCGTGGAAGGCCAGGGCCTCGGCCTCGAAGCGGTCGACCGCGTCGTCGGACCCCGCGTCGCGGCGCGCCCGCGCCCGGGCGAGCCCGAGCTCCGGGTCGCAGTCGAGGATCAGGGTCAGGTCGGGCCGGGTCGGGCCGACGACGACGCCCTCGAGGGCGGCCAGCACGGCCGGGTCGAGGCCGCCGGCCGCCCCCTGGTAGGCCCGGGTCGAGTCGGCGAAGCGGTCGCAGAGCACGATCTCGCCCCGCGCCAGCGCCGGGCGGATCAGGGTGTCGAGATGGTCGATCCGCGCGGCGGAGAACAGCAGCGCCTCGGCGAAGGGGCCGTAGGGCTTGGCCAGCCCGGCGAGCAGCGCCTCGCGGATGCGCTCGGCCTTGGGCGAGCCGCCGGGCTCGCGCGTCGTCAGCACGGGGCGGCCGGACTCGGCCCGGAGCTGCGTGGCGAGGCGGCGGATCTGCGTCGACTTGCCGGCCCCCTCCCCGCCCTCGAAGGTGATGAAGGTCCCTCCCCGCGTCCCGGGCGCCGTCACGACTTCGCGCCGGCCTTCTCGAACGCCTTGCGGAACAGGCCGGTGCCGACCTCCCAGGCCGCGTCGAGCGCCCGCTGCGGAAGGGTGCCGGCCTCCACGGTGTCGCCGGCATAGAGCGGCTGGTCGAGGGCCTGGGTGTCGCCGCGGGTGATGCGCAGGCGGCCGACCTCGCGGCCCTGCTCCACCGGGGCGACCAGGGGTCCCTGGTAAACGACCCGGGCGGTGATCTTGTCGCCGGAGCCCCGCGGCAGCAGCACCCGCACGGCCTTCTTGGCGACGAGCGGAACGCTGCCGGCCGCGCCCCCATAGACTGAGGCCTCCGCCACGGTCTCGCCGGCGCCGAAGACCTGGCGCGGCTCGAAGGCGCGGAAGCCCCACTCCATCAGCTTGCGCGATTCCGCCGCCCGGTCGCGGGCGGTCTTCAGGCCACTCACCACCATGATCAGGCGCTGCCCGTTCTGCACCGCCGAGCCCGTCAGGCCGTAGCCGGATTCCTCGAGGTAGCCGGTCTTCAGGCCGTCGGCGCCGATGTCGAGAGTGAGCAGCGGGTTGCGGTTCTGCTGCTTGATCTTGTTCCAGGTGAACTCGCGCTCGGCGAAGATCTTGTACAGGTCCGGATAGGTCTCGATCAGGTGCAGGGCGAGCTTGGCGAGATCGCGCGCGGTCACCTTCTGGTCGGGGGCCGAATAGCCGGTCGCGTTGCGGAAGGTCGAGCGCGTCAGGCCGATCTCCCGGGCCCGGGCCGTCATCATCCGCCCGAAATTCTCCTCCGAGCCGGCGATGCCCTCGCCGATGGCGATGGCGGCATCGTTGCCCGACTGCACGATCAGGCCGCGCAGCAGGTCGGACAGCTTGATGCGGCTGTTGAGCTGGGCGAACATCGAGGAGCCGCCGCCCCCCGCCCCGCCCCGGCGCCAGGCGTCCTCGGTGATCTGGAACTCCGAGTCCATGGTGAGCCGGCCCTGCCGGATCTCGTTGAACACGATCTCGGTGGTCATCAGCTTGGCCATGCTGGCCGGGGAGAAGAGCTCGTCGGCCCCCTTCTCGAACAGCACCGAGCCGGAATCGGCATCGATCAGGATCGCGTGCGGCGCCGCCGTCTGGAAGCTCTGGGCCAGGGCCGAGCCCGCCGCGAACAGGCTCAGCGCCGCGGCGAGGACGAGGCCCGACACCGCCGCGCGGCCCGATCCGTTCCGACCCGCGAGGACCACTCTCACACCCATACCCTGTCTCACGCCCCGCCTCACGCCGACCCGCTCATCGCCCCCACGATCAAGCGTGACGTTACAGGCATTCGGCGCCGAGATCGAACGCAAATCGCGTGCGATTTCCATCGCGCGTCGATGCGTCCCGACGGCCGCCGACGCGCCGCGGTGCGGCTCAGCGGGCCTCGGCGAACTGGGCGCGGGTCCGGGCCGGCGCCTTGGCCGCGACGGCCGCCCGCTCCGCGGAAACGCCCTTGGCGGCCGGGGCGCCCTTGGTGACGGAGGCGACCTTAGCCACCGGGACGACCTTGGCGGCGGAGGCGACCTGGGCCACCGCGGCGGACGGACCCGAGGGCGCGGTCTTGCCGAGAAGCGCGGTCTTGCCGAGAGGCGCGGCCTTGGCGAGCAGCACGGGCCCGGCCGTCTTGGTGCCGGCCGTCTTGCCGCCGGCCATCGCCCTGGCGTCCGCCATCCGGGCGGCGGGCTGGGCATGGGCGCCCGTGCGGGACGCAGGCGCGTCGGCCGCCGGCCTGGCGGGAGCGGCGGCGAAGCGGGCGGCGCCGCGCGGGTCGGCCTTGCCCGGGCCGGCACCGGCCTGGGCGAGCTTCGGCGCTCCCGGCCCCTTGCCGGTTGTCGGCGCGGCGGCGAGGCGGCTCGCGGCCTGCGGCTCGGGCCGCGCCCCGGCGAGCCGCAGCGGCGGCGGGGTCAGGCTGAGGGGCGCGGGCCGGGCGGCCGCCAGGGTCTCGCGCGGCTCGGACATGTGCCGCACGGGCCGGAACCCGTCGGCCCGCGCGGCCGTCGGCTGCAGTGCGGCCGTCGGCTGCAGTGCGGCCGGAACCGCGACGGTGGCGGCGCTCGCCACCAGGATGGGGGTCGGCTTGACCGGACGGGGAGCCGCCTCGGTCGCGACGGTCTCCTCGACGGCCGGCCGGTCCTCGGCCTCCTTGAAGGCCAGGGCCGGGCGGCTCGCCCGGGCGAGGCGCTCGGAGGAGCCCTGCGGCGCGTCCGGACCGAGATCGGCCAGCATGACCGGCGCCGCGCCGCGGATGGCGGCGGGCTGGCCGTCGGTGCGCAGGGTGGCGAGGAGCTTGCGGTCGTCGCTGCCGGCGGTGGAGGCCTTGCCGGCATATTCGACGCGGACCCGGGCGGTGCCGCTGCGGCGGAATTCGAGCGCCTCGGCCACCTCCTCGGAGACGTCCATCAGGCGGTTGGCGTGATAGGGGCCGCGATCGTTCACCCGCACGATCATCGAGTGGCCGTTGGCGAGGTTGGTGACGCGGGCGTAGCTCGG
The DNA here is from genome assembly GCF_058782155.1 of Methylobacterium sp. FW306-05-D. Lineage (NCBI taxonomy): Bacteria > Pseudomonadati > Pseudomonadota > Alphaproteobacteria > Hyphomicrobiales > Methylobacteriaceae > Methylobacterium > Methylobacterium sp. FW306-05-D. The sequence continues at coordinate 529 of NZ_JBYSXL010000082.1, read as the reverse complement.
CAGCGGCAGGGTCGGGTGCGCCGCCGCGATGGAGTGGCGGTCGAACACCTCGCCGTTGGCGGTCATGCGCCCGTGGAAGGCCGAGCCGTACCAGGAGGCCAGGCCCTCGCGGACGTAGCCCTTGGCGTCCTCGCGCGGGACGTAGGTGCGCCCGGCCACCACGTAGGGCTTGCCCGAGAAGCGGCGCCCGCCCCCCTTCGGGATCACGTCGCCCTCGTTGTAGAGGCGCGGACTGGCCTTGACGCCGTATTTCGGGTCGAGTCCGGAGCCGCTCCCCGCGGGCCCGGCGAACTTCTGGGGAGTCTGCGCGCAATTGGCGGTGGTGAGCGCCACGGCCGAGACCGCCAGCAGCCGCCAGAGCGGCAGCGGGGCCGGCCCCGGATGTCCCGGCTTCGTCTTACGCGCCATCGCGATGATCCGCCCCAGCCCCCGCCCCGATCCACACGCTACGCTTGGAGGGGACCGCCGGCGGGCGAGAGCAGGACCGGACGAACCCCCTCGGAGGCGGCCTGACCCTTGGGGTTGAACT
>NZ_JBYSXL010000081.1:0-18201 GCF_058782155.1 Methylobacterium sp. FW306-05-D | reverse complement strand
GGGGAAGGGTGGGCGCCACGGATGCACTTTCGGCCGGGGGACGGCGTCTCGGAACGCCTCTGCGCGGACCGCCCCTGCCCCGCGCGCGGCGCGGAGCCGGGGGTCCGGCAAGCTTGGCCCCGTCCCCAGAGGTAGCCCCTGCGCCCCCGCGGCTCAAGACCGCGTCCGCGCCCCGGGCGACGGGCCGCGTTGCGGCGGCGCCGCCCGGGGGCCTATGGAGGAGCCCATGACCGAGAAGCTGACGATTCGCGCCCTGTGCGACCTGGGCCTCATCCCCGCCACCGAGGTGACGGCGGCCGTCGACGCCTACATGGCCGACCCGATGGCGCCCCCCTACGTGTTCGGGGCGGGCTACCGGCTCAACCTCGCCAAGGCGATCCGCCACCATCCCGGCGCCAACGACTTCGTCCTGCGCAGCGGCGCCGGTCCGCAGCTGAAGCGCCCCTTCGTGGAGGCGGCGATCTGGGAAGCGCGGCCCGACCGGGGCTGAGCCGGGCGCCCCCCCCGCGGCCGCCCGCGACGGCGGCGATTCAGCCGCCCGGGATGGCCGGCTTCAGCCGCCCAGGATGGTGGCGAGCACCTGCCGGGCCCGCTCCAGGTCGGCGCGGGCCTCGGCCTCGGCGGCCTCCGCCTGCGCCAGCCGGTGGACGGCGTGCATCAGGGGCGAGCCCCGGGTCAGGGCGGAGAGCGCCGCCACCGTCGCGGGATCGACCGAGGCGAGGTGGCCGACCTCCCCGAGGAGCAGGGCGATGCGGTGCTCGCAATGCGCCTGCGCGACGCCCTCCGGGCAGGTGCACGTGAAACGCACGCCGCGCGCGGTCTTCGTCGCCTCCATCCGGTAGACGCCGTCGCCGTCGGGGTTCGACACCGAGAAGATCAGCGAAGTCATCGACGCTCCTGTTCGCGCTCCGGCACCGAAGGACACCGGATCTCCCGCCTCTCTTCTACGGCGTGTTCGCATTCGACGCACCCGTTCGGTCCGCGCGTGTCATGGGGCGGCCCGGGGACCCCACCACATCTTCCGGCACCGATCGGGAATACGACCGTGGGTCGCGGTCCGCGCCCTGCCCCGGGACGCTCGCGACTTCTCGGCACGCCGGACCCTGTGCGCTTCGGGCCGCACGGCGGATTTTTTCGCGCGGGTCGGGATTAAGCGCTGCGTGCGGATAGCGTTCGTGCGGCAGTTCTAAGCTGGAATAAGTCGAAAACATATCTCTTGCGGTTGAATTACGAATCCTGCCAAGACGTTTTCGCGCCACCGACAGTAAGTCAATTCAAGTTCGTGGCATCGACTCCGAGCGCTGCCTGAAGTGATCTTCGGCCGTGATCCGTTTTGCGTTGAATGATAGGTCCCGTGCCATGACCGGAGCAGCCCAACGCTGTCTCGTTGCAACGCTGTTGTCCGGCGTTGCTGCCGTCGGTCTCCCGTTCCGGGAGGCGCGGGCGCAGGCGGGCACCGAGACGGTGACCCTCGACACCCTCTCGGTGGAGGGGGCCGGCGCGGGCCGGAACGCCTCCGGAAGCCAGCCCGGCGGCGCGGTCGGCCCCGTGCGCGGCTACGTCGCCACCCAGAGCCGGGTCGCGACCAAGACCGACACGCCGATCCTGGAGACCGCGCAGTCGATCTCGGTGATCGGCCGCCAGCAGATCGAGGACCAGAACGCCCTCACCCTCAACCAGGCCCTGCGCTACGCGCCCGGCGTCACGACGGAGCAGCGCGGAGGCGCCGGTGCCACGCGAACGGACCAGTTCTTCATCCGCGGCTTCGCCGCGCCGCTCTTCCTCGACGGTCTGCCCCTGCCCGGCAGCCGTGACGCGACGCCTTCGGTCGATCCCTACCGGGTGGAGCGCGTCGACATCATCAAGGGGCCGGCCTCGGTGCTCTACGGGCAGTCCGGCCCGGGCGGCATCGTCAACCTCGTCTCCAAGGTGCCGCGCTTCGCCCAGCACGGGGAGATCTTCGTCCAGGGCGGCGGCTTCAACGAGGTGCGCGGCGGCTTCGACGTGGGCGGCCCGATCCCGGCCGAGGCGGGCCCGCTCGCGGACCAGTTCGCCTATCGCGTGGTTGGCCTCGGCTGGAAGGGCGACGGCCCGGCGGTGACCACGCAGGTCGAGCGCTTCTTCATCAACCCCAGCATCACCTGGCGGCCCTCGACCGACACCTCGCTGACCATCATCGGCAACTACCAGCGCGATCCGTTCTCGGGCTTCTATGGTGGCGTTCCGGCGGTGGGCTCGCTGTTCCCGCGCAACTTCGGTAACGGCGTCATCGGCCGCCTGCCGGTCGATTTCTACGACGGCGACCGCAACATCGAGCGCTCGGACCGCACGCAGGCCTCGATCAGCTACATCTTCGACCACCGCGTGAACGAGAACCTGCGCTTCCACTCCGCCGGCCGCTACCTGCGCACGGAGGGCAATTACCGGAGCGTCTTCACGACACTCGACGACACCGTGAACACCCCCTTCGCCAGCGGGCCCCTGATCAACCGGTCGATCGGCGGCACGCAAGTCGGGATCGATGCCTTCGCCATCGACTCGAACGCGGTCGCCACCTTCGACACGGGATTCCTTGCGCACACGGCCCTCGTCGGCGTCGACCACCGGACCTTTGAGACCCGGACCCTGTCCGGTCCGTTCCCGCGGACGACCAGCCTGAATGCGCTGACGCCGAACTACGACATGAACCTCGCGTTCCCGGCCTTCACGGCGGATGCCCGGATCACTTCCGAGCAGACCGGCGTCTACTTCCAGGACCAGATCAAGTTCGACCGGCTCGTGCTGACGCTGGGCGGCCGCTACGACGTCGCCCGCCAGTCCGGCCCCACCCGAACCCTCGCCACGGGGGCAGTCGCCAACCAGAACGTGCCCTCCGACGCCTTCACGGGCCGGGCGAGCCTGCTCTACCTGTTCGACAACGGCTTCGCCCCGTACGTTTCCTACAGCGAGGCCTTCGAGCCGATCGTCAACGGGCGGATCTTCGATACCGCCTTCGGAGCCGCCGGGCGGGTTCCCGACCCGATCTCCAGCGACCAGTTCGAGGCCGGCATCAAGTACCAGCCGCCCGGCACCGACATCCTGCTGACCGCCGCCGCCTTCGACATCCGCCGCTCGAACGCGACCCAGACGGACCCCGCGCCCGGCCGCAGCCAGTTCGTCGTGCAGACCGGCGCGGTCGGCGTGCAAGGCGTCGAGTTCGAGGCGCGGGCGAATCTCAGCGAGAGCCTGACGCTGATCGGTGGCGTCTCGTTCCTCGACATCCGAAACGTCGCGGACATCACCAGCACCCGGAACGCCCTCACCGGCCAGCCCGTGCCGCTCCTCGGCCGGAGCCCGGTTCAGGTGCCGGACACGACGGTCTCGTTGTTCGCGGATTACCGCTTCACCAGCGGTCCCCTGCTGGGGCTCGGCCTCGGCGGCGGCGTGCGCTACCTCGGCTCGTCCTGGGGCGACCCGGCCAACACCTTCAAGGTTCCCGAGAGCGTCCTCGTCGATGCCCTTGCCACCTACGACCTGAAGTACATCGATCCGACACTGCAGGGGTTCACCATGCAGGTGAACGTGCAGAACCTCCTCGACGAGCAGTATGTTACCGGGTGCTTCGGCTATTCCGGATGCTATTACGGCCTGCCCCGCACCGTCTACGCCACCCTGCGCTACCGCTGGTAGGCGCCGGGGTTCGCGCGCCGCCGCCGCCCACATCCCCCCGGAGGACGCGATGGGAACGAGCTTCCGCCAGGCCATGGCCTGGCTCCACACCTGGTCCGGCCTCGTCGTCGGCTGGGTCCTGCTGGCGGTCTTCGTCACCGGCACGGCGAGCTACTACCGGGCGGACGTCTCGCGCTGGATGCGGCCCGAGCTCCGCCCGGTCGAGGCGCTCTCGCCCGACGCCTTTTCTCCCGATTCCCTGGCGCGGGCGGCCGAGCTCGGCGTCGCGCATCTCCAGCGGCATGCGGGCGGGGCGCGGACCTGGTTCATCGGCCTGCCGACGCCCGACAGCCCGGTCATCGACCTGTTCTGGCGGACGAGGCCCGGCACCCCGCCGGGGCAGGCCCGCCTCGACCCGGCGACCGGCGCGCCGGCGGCGATCCGCGACACGAAGGGCGGCGACTTCCTCTACCGCTTCCACTTCGAGCTCCACATGCCGCCCCTCTGGGGCCGCTGGATCGTCGGGATCTGCGCCATGATCATGCTGGTGGCGCTGATCTCGGGCGTGATCACGCACCGGCGCCTCTTCGCGGACTTCTTCACCCTGCGGCGGGACAAGGCGCCCCGGCGCGGCTGGCTCGACGCGCACAACGTCACCGGCGTGCTGGCGCTGCCCTTCCACCTGATGATCACCTATACGGGCCTCGTCACCCTGAGCGTGATGTACATGCCCTGGGGCGTCACGGCGGCCTACCGGGGCGAAGCGCAGACCTTCTTTGCCGAGAGCGGCCAGATCCCGGCCCCCCGCCCGCCCGCCGGGCAGCCCGGCACCCTGGCGCCCATCGGCCCGATGGTGCGCGCGGCCCTGGCGCGGGTGCCCGAGCCCCTGGAGCGGCTCTCCATCGCCAACCCGCGGGACGCCCATGCGGTGGTGACGGCGGTGTTCGAGGAGCCGCACGGGCTCTCGCACGCCCATCCGCAGGTCGCCTTCGACGGGGTGACGGGCGCGGTGCGGGAGGTCCGGCAGGGCGGCCTCAAGCCGGCGACCCGGACCTTCACCACGATGGTCGGCCTGCACGAGGCGCATTTCGCCGGGCCGGCCCTGCGCGGGCTGTTCTTCCTCTGCGGCCTGATGGGCTCGGCCATGGTGGCCACCGGCTTGGTGCTCTGGTCGGTGGCGCGCCTGCCCCGGCCCGGCGAGCGGGGCTTGCCTGGCCTGCGCCTCGTCCAGGCCCTGAACATCGGCGCCGTCGCCGGGCTCCCGGCGGCGATCGCGGCCTACTTCCTGGCCAACCGCCTCCTTCCCCTCGCCCTGCCCGGGCGGGCGGAGTGGGAGATCGGCGCCTTCTTCGGCACCTGGCTCCTCCTCACCCTCGCGGTCCTGCCCGGCCCGGGGCGCCGGGCCTGGGGCCTGGCGCTGACCGCGACGGCCGGCCTCTACCTCGCGGTGGTGGCGGCCGACCTCGCCCTGGTCGATCACGGCTGGGCGGGACTGACGGCCGGGACGGCGCGCTTCGTCGGCTTCGACGCGACCCTCCTCGCCCTGGCGGGCCTGTTCGCCCTCGCGGCCCGCAAGCTCGCCCGCTATGCCGGGCCGCGGCGGGCGCCCCGGACCGCGACGGCCGGCCTCGGTCCCCTCGCGCTGACGGGGCCGTCGGCCCGCTGAGCCCGGTGCGGACGAGGCCTTCCGCGCCTCAGCGGTAGTCGGTGGGCGTGAGCCCGTGGCGGGCGATCTTGTCGTAGAGGGTCTTGCGCGGGGTCCCCAGGGATTCCGCCGCGACCCGGACATCCCCGCCCGCCATGATCAGCTCCTCGCGGATGAGGCTGCGCTCGAAGCGGTCGACCTGCTCGGCCAGGGTGCCGGCGGTGACGATCTCGGGCGCGGCGAGGTCGAGGGCGCCCAGGCCCAGGGCGTAGCGCTCGGCGAAGTGGCCGAGCTCGCGCACGTTGCCGGGCCAGTCGTGCCGGCGCAGGTGCTCCAGCACCGGGCCGCTGATGGCCGGAACCTCGCGGCCGAAGCGGGCGGCGGCGCGCCGGAGGAATTCCTGGAAGAGCAGGATCACGTCCTCGCGCCGGTTCCGCAGGGGCGGGATCGCGATCGTGATCACGTTGAGCCGGTGATAGAGGTCGTCGCGGAAGGTGCCCTGCGCCGCCGCCTGGCCGAGATCGACCTTGGTGGCGGCCACCACCCGCATGTCGATGGGCAGCGTCTCGTTGCTGCCCAGGGGCTCGACCTTGCGCTCCTGCAGCACCCGCAGCATCTTCACCTGCAGGTTGAGCGGCATGCTCTCGATCTCGTCGAGGAAGAGCGTGCCGCCCTGCGCGTGCTCGATCCGGCCGACCCGGCGCTTCACGGCGCCCGTGAAGGCCCCGGCCTCGTGGCCGAACAATTCGCTCTCGGCGACGCTGTCGGGCAGCGCGCCGCAATTCATCGCCACGAAGTTGCGCTTGGCCCGCCGGCCCCAGCGGTGCAGCGCGCTCGCCACCACCTCCTTGCCCGCGCCGGTCTCGCCGAACACGAGCACGTCCACGTCGGCATGGGCCACCTCGCGCACGAGCTGGCGCAGGCGCACGATCTCGGGCGAGACGCCGAGGAAGGCCGGGTCCTCCTCCAGGGCCGCGTCGAGGCGCGCCCGCAGCTGGCGGTTCTCGAGGACGAGGCGCCGCCGCTCCAGGGCGCGCCGGGCCGAGACCAGCAGCGCCTCCACCGGGTAGGGCTTGGCCAGGAAGTCGCAGGCGCCGTCGCGGATCGCCGCCACCGCCATGCGGATGTCGCCGTGGCCGGTGATCAGGATCACCGGCAGGTCCGGGTCGATCGTCCGCAGGCGCGCGAACAGCGCGTTGCCGTCGAGGTCGGGCAGGCGCACGTCGGTGATGACGAGGCCGGGCGGATCGGCGAGGATCGCGGCCAGGGCCGGCCCGGCCGCCCCGAAGGTCTCCACCGTGAACCCGTCGAGTTCCAGGCTCTGGCGGTTGGCGCGGCAGACATCCGCCTCGTCGTCGATGAACACGACCCGCTCGGCCGAGGCTGCCCCATCCATGGTCTCGCTCACGTCGTCGTCTCCGCCGCCCCGGCCGTCGCGCGGGCCGGGGCCTTCGCCAGCGCCATCCGGAAGATCGTGCCGCCGGCCGGGTCGTCCCGGACGGTGAGGCTGCCGCCGCAATCCTCGACGATTCCGCGGGCGATGGCGAGCCCGAGCCCGAGCCCGTCCGACTTGGTGGTGAAGAAGGCGTCGAAGACCTGCGCCCGCACCGCCTCGGGCATGCCGGGCCCGCTGTCGCGGACCTCGACGGCGACCTCCTCCGGCCCCTCCACGACCTTCAGCCCGACCTGGGGGTCGGGCCGGCCCTGCACGGCGTCGAGGGCGTTCTGGAGCAGGTTCACCACGACCTGTTCGAGGCGCGGCCCGTCGCCGAGCACGCGCAGGCCGGGGGCGCCCGCCTCCAGCGCCAGGGGGATGCCGGCCGCCGCCGCCCGGGCCTCCACCAGCTCCAGGCCGTTGCGCAGGATCTCGGCCAGGGCCACCGGCTCCCGCTTGCCCGAGGAGCGCCGGGCGAAGCCCTTGAGCTGGCGCGTCAATCCGCCGATGCGGTCGGTCAGGCGGCCGATGGCGACGGCGTTCTCCGCCGCCTCCTCCATCCGCCCGCGCCGGACCAGGGTGGCGGCGTTGTCGGCGTAGGAGCGGATGGCGGCCAGCGGCTGGTTGATCTCGTGGGCCATGCTGGCGGCGAACTGCCCGAGGGCGGCCAGGCGCCCCGCCTGGGCGAGTTCGCGCCCGAGGCGCTCGCGCTCGGCCTCCGCCCGCTGCCGCTCGTCGATCTCGAGCCGCAGCAGCCGGTTGGCGTCGGTGAGGGCCAGGGTCCGTTCCCGGACCCGGGCCTCGAGGGCGTCCCGCTGGGCCGAGGCGCGGGCGAGGCGCTCGCGGTTGCGCCGGCCCCGGCCCGCCAGCGCGGTGAGGCCGAGGCAGGCGAGCCCCGTGACCAGGCCGGCGATGATCCAGGCCTGGACCCGCTCGCGCTCCACCATGCCCCCCAGGGGGGTGAGGGTATGGAGGCGCCACGTGGTGCCGGGGACCGGCGCGTCGAGGCGCAGCGCGGCCCAGGCCGGCCGTGCGCCCTGGCCGACGCGCACGAGGTCCGCCGCGCCGGCGACGGGATAGAGCGGCATGTCGTCGAGGGGGGCGGCGCCGAATTCCAGGGCCTCGCGGATGCGCCGGCGCTCGGCCTCGTCGATCCGCCGCAGGGTGGTGAAGCGCCAGGCCGGCTCGCTCGCCACCAGGACGATGCCGCGCGCATCGACGACGAAGACCCCGCCCCCCGCCGCGCGCCAGCCGGCCTCGACCGCGTCGAACTCGATCTTGACCACCACGACGCCGCCGGCGGCGCCGATCCGCCGGGACAGGTAGAAGCCGGCCCGGCCGCTGACGGTGCCGAGGGCGAATTGCGAGCCGGCCCCGTCGCGCATCGCCTGCCGGAAATAGGGCCGGAAGGCGTAGTCCCGGCCGAGGAAGCTGCCCTGGCCCTGCGCGTTGCTGGCCGCCGCCGTGATGCCGTCCGGGCGGATCACGTAGATCACCGCCGAGCCCGTCGCCTCGGCCACCGCGGCGAGGCGACGGTTCACCCGGCCGATCAGGGCCTCCGAGGGCGCGGGCTCGGCCGCGGCGGCGATCTCCGGATCGGCCGCCAGGGCCAGGGGCAGCGAGGTCTGCTTCTGCATCTCGGCCGCCAGGCTCCCGACCTGCAGCCCCAGGGTCGCCTCGGCCGTGCGGCGCAGGTCGGCCAGGGCCCAGCGCTCGGCGACGCCGCCGGCGACCCAGGCGGCGAGCAGGATCGCCACCACGCTGGCGAGCAGGGCCAGGCTCCGGGGGCTCGGCACGTGCACCCGCGCCGGATGCGCCTCGATCGGTCGGGACACCGGCCTCATACCCTCCGCGCCTCTGCGAATTTCCGGAAAGGATTTCCCGGCCAGGTCCGGGTTTTCGCCAGGCGCTGCGCCGGAGGCCGCGCACTCATCGAAAAAACGATCCTGATTTCAGGTGTTTAACGAAAAGTTTCGATCGTTCCGGGGCTGGCACGCCGGTTGCCATTCCGAGGGGGTAAGGCAGCCCTGCAGCGATCGCAGGGCTGACCGCCGACGGGCCGACGCCCCGCCCCCGTGCCCCTGCCGGGCACGGCCGGGAGGGCGGGGCCCGACGGACGCAAGACCAAGAGCGGACGGATGCCGGGGCGACGCCCCGGGGCCGAACCGACACCCTTCGAGAGATCCATCGGGAGAACGCCTTCATGGCCGCTGTACCACTGCCCCTCACCGCGCCGCACGCGCCGCCCAAGCCCAAGCCCATCTACCGGACCCTGTATTTCCAGGTCCTGGTCGCGGTGGCGATCGGCATCACCCTCGGCCACTTCTATCCGCAGGTCGGCGCGGACATGAAGCCGCTCGGCGACGCCTTCATCAAGCTCGTCAAGATGATCATCGCGCCGGTGATCTTCCTCACCGTGGTCTCCGGCATCGCCGGCATGACCAATCTCGAGAAGGTCGGCCGCGTCGGCGGCAAGGCGCTGATCTACTTCATCACCTTCTCGACGCTGGCCCTGATCGTGGGCCTGATCGTGGCGAACCTGGTCCAGCCGGGCTCGGGCATGCACATCGATCCGAAGTCCCTCGATCCGAAGTCGATCGCGATGTACGCCGACAAGGCGAAGACGCAGACGATCACCGACTTCCTGATGAACATCATCCCGTCCACGGCGGTGGGTGCGTTCGCGGGCGGCGAGATCCTCCAGGTCCTGTTCTTCTCGGTGCTGTTCGGCTTCGGCCTCGCCTTCCTGGGCGACCGCGGCAAGCCGGTGCTCGACATCATCAAGGTGCTGTCGGAAGCCATCTTCGGCGTCGTCAACATCATCATGAAGGTCGCCCCCATCGGCGCCTTCGGCGCCATGGCCTTCACCATCGGCAAGTACGGCATCGCCTCGCTCGCCAACCTCGCCTACCTCGTCGGCGCCTTCTACCTGACCTCGGCGATCTTCGTGCTGGGCGTCCTCGGCGCGGTCGCCCGCTACAACGGCTTCTCGATCCTCAAGCTCATCCGCTACATCAAGGAGGAGCTGATGCTGGTGCTCGGCACCTCGTCGTCCGAGTCCGCCCTGCCCTCGCTCCTGGAGAAGATGGAGCGCGCCGGCTGCTCCAAGCCCGTCGTCGGCCTCGTGGTCCCCACCGGCTACTCGTTCAACCTCGACGGCACCAACATCTACATGACGATGGCGGCCCTCTTCATCGCCCAGGCGACGGACACCCCGCTCACCTACGGCGAGCAGGGCCTGCTGCTCCTCGTGGCGATGCTCTCCTCGAAGGGGGCGGCCGGCGTTACCGGCTCGGGCTTCATCACCCTGGCGGCGACGCTGGCGGTGGTCCCCTCGGTGCCGGTCGTCGGCATGGCGCTGATCCTCGGCGTCGACCGCTTCATGTCCGAGTGCCGCGCGCTCACCAACTTCATCGGCAACGCGGTGGCCTGCATCGTGGTCGCCCGCTGGGAGGGCGAGGTCGACGAGGTCAAGCTCGCCGCCGCCCTCGGCGGCAACCCGATGCCCCTCGACTCGGAGCTCCCGGCCCTGCAGCCGGCCGAGTGAGCCGACACGAAACGGACCGGGCGCGCCGCGCCCGGTCCCTGCGAACGACATATCCCTGCGAACGACGAAAAGGGGGCGCGGACCGGCCGGTCCGCGCCCCCTTTTCGTTCGAGGCCCGGAGGGTTGGGCGCCTATTCCACCGTGACGGACTTGGCGAGATTGCGCGGCTGGTCGACGTCTTTGCCCATGAAGACGGCGGTGTGGTAGGCGATGAGCTGGATCGGCACCGCGTAGACGATGGGCGCCACCACCGGGTCGAGGTCGGGCATGGTCACGGTGGCCATGGTGTCGAGGCCGGCCGCGGCCGCGCCCTTCGCGTCGCCGATCAGGATGATGCGCCCGCCGCGGGCGGCCACCTCCTGCATGTTTGAGACCGTCTTCTCGAAGATCGCGTCGTGGGGGGCGATCACGATCACCGGCACGCTCTCGTCGATGAGGGCGATGGGGCCGTGCTTGAGTTCACCCGCCGCATAACCTTCCGCGTGGATGTAGCTGATTTCCTTGAGCTTCAGGGCGCCTTCCAGCGCCATCGGGTAGCTGGTGCCGCGCCCCAGATAGAGCACGTCGCGGGCCTTGGCGACCTCGCGGGCCAGGACCTCGATCGACCCTTCGAGCTTGGTCGCATCGGCCATCAGGCCCGGCACAGTGATCAGCGCGTCGACGAGGCGGCGCTCCGCCTCCGGGCTCAGGGTGCCGCGCGCCCGGCCCGCATGGATGGCCAGACACAGCAGCACGGTGAGCTGGCACGAGAACGCCTTGGTGGAGGCGACCCCGATCTCGGGGCCGGCCAGGGTCGGCACGACGGCCGAGGCCTCCCGGGCGATGGTGGAGGTCGGCACGTTGACCACCGCCAGGGTGTGCTGGCCCTGCGCCCTGGCGTAGCGGAGCGAGGCCAGGGTGTCGGCGGTCTCGCCCGATTGCGAGATGACGAGGGTGAGCCCGTCCCGGTCCAGCGGCGGCTCGCGGTAGCGCGCCTCCGAGGCCACGTCGATCTCGACGGGCAGCCGCGCCAGGCTCTCGAACCAGTACTTGGCCACGAGCCCGGCATAATAGGCGGTGCCGCAGGCGGTGATCGAGATCCGCGAGAGCGTGGCGAAGTCGAAGGGCAGGGCCTCGGGCAGGGCGACGCGCCCCTGGGCGAGGTCGACGTAATGGGCGAGCGTGCGGCCCACCACCTCGGGCTGCTCGTGGATCTCTTTCGCCATGAAGTGGCGGTGGTTGCCCTTCTCCACCCGGAAGGCCTGGGCGACGATGCGCTGGCGCTCGCGGGTGACCGGCCGGCCGGCCTGGTCGCGGATCTCGGCGCCGTCGCGCGACAGGATCGCCCAGTCGCCCTCGTCGAGATAGGTGATCGCTTCCGTGAACGGCGCCAGCGCCAGGGCGTCCGAGCCGAGATAGGTCTCGCCCTCGCCGTAGCCGATGGCCAGCGGGGCCCCGTGGCGGGCGCCGATCAGGAGGTCGTCGTGCCCGGCGAAGACGAAGCCCAGCGCGAACGCCCCGTGCAGGCGGGGCAGGCAGGCGGCCACCGCCTCGACGGGGCCGAGGCCCTGGTCCATGGCGTGGCTGACGAGCTGGGCCACGACCTCGGTGTCGGTCTCGCTCTCGAAGCGCACGCCCTGCGCCTGGAGCTCGGCCTTCAGCGCGCGGAAATTCTCGATGATGCCATTGTGGACCACCGCGAGCCGGGCGGTGGCGTGCGGGTGGGCGTTGGTCTCGTTGGGGCGCCCGTGCGTCGCCCAGCGGGTGTGGCCGATGCCGAGGCTGCCGCCCAGCGGCGCGTCGCGCAGGCGCATCTCGAGGTTGGAGAGCTTGCCCTCGGCCCGCCGGCGCTCCAGGTGTCCCCCCGTCACGGTGGCGATGCCGGCCGAGTCGTAGCCGCGATATTCGAGCCGGCGCAGGGCTTCCACCAACTGCCCGGCCACGGCGTCCCGTCCGACGATACCAACGATTCCGCACATGGGTCTGGGTCTCTCAGGAGTCCGGCACTGGGGTCGGGCACGCACGGGCCCATCCGGGCTTGTACCGGATCGGGACGGGCACGCGCCAGCCACCCGGCCCGAAGGCCGGCCGGGGGCGACATCCGCCCCCGTGGCCAGTCTGCCCCGGCAATCCTGAACGCGGGCTTGCGGTGCCGGGACGCCCCGACCGTCCGACGGGCGCCCACACGTCCTGAACCGACAGCTCCTTCGCCTAGAAGTCCTGCGCCTACAGGTCCTGCGCTTTCTTGGCCCGCGCCGCCTTCTCCGCCTGCAGGGCCGCGCGCTTGCCCGGCGCCCAGCCGGGCAGGGTGCGCTGGCGGGCCCGCGTGACCGCCAGGGCGTCCTCCGGCACGTCGCCGGCGATCACCGAGCCGGCGCCCACGATGGCCCCCGCCCCGACGCTGACCGGGGCCACCAGGGCGGTGTTGGAGCCGATGAAGGCCCCCGCCCCGATCCGCGTCCGGTGCTTGTTCACCCCGTCGTAGTTGCAGGTGATGGTGCCGGCCCCGAGATTGGCGCCCGCCCCGACCTCGGCATCGCCCACATAGGTCAGGTGGTTGGCCTTGGCGCCCGCGCCCATGCGGGCGTTCTTGACCTCGACGAAGTTGCCGATGCGCGCGCCCGTCTCCAGCACCGCGCCGGGGCGCAGGCGGGCATAGGGGCCGACCTGCACGCCGGGCTCAAGCGTGGCGCCCTCCAGATGCGAGAAGGCATGCACCACGCAGGCGTCGCCCACCGTCACGCCGGGCCCGAACACCACGTGAGGTTCCACGAGAACGTCCCGCCCCAACACCGTGTCGACATGGAAGAAAACCGTCTCCGGCGCGATCAGGGTCGCCCCCGCCGTCTGGGCCGCCCGGCGCAGGCGCCCCTGGATCTCGGCCTCGGCGACCGAGAGCTGGACCCGGTCGTTGACCCCCTGCGCCTCGGCCTCCGACACCGGCACCACCGCCACGGCCAGGCCGTCCGCCACCGCGAGGCCGACGGCGTCGGGCAGGTAGTACTCGCCCGCCGCGTTGGCGTTGCCGATGCGGGTGAGAAGGGCGAGGGCGCGGGCGCCCGACAGGGCCATCAGGCCGGCATTGCACAGGGTGACGGCGCGCTCCGCCGCGCTCGCATCCTTCTCCTCGCGGATCGCCAGCACGCGGTCCCCGTCCGTCAGCACCCGGCCGTAGCCGGCCGGGTTCGGCGTCCGGAACGCCAGCACCGCGACGGCCGCCCCCTCCGCCAGGGGGGCCCGCAGGCGCGACAGGGTCGCGGCGGTGATCAGCGGCGTGTCGCCGAAGGCGATCACCACGTCGTCGTCGCCCGCCTCCAGGGCCGCGCGGGCGGCCAGCACCGCGTGCGCGGTGCCGAGGCGCTCGGCCTGCGGGTAGGTCGCGGCGCCGGGCGCCAGGGCGGCGACCTCGCGGGCGACCGCCTCCTGGCCCGGCTCCACCACCACGGCGATGCGGCCGGCCCCGGCGCCCCGCGCCGCGGCGAGCACGTGCCCCAGCATGGTCCGGCCGGCGACCCGGTGCAGCACCTTCGGCAGGTCCGAGCGCATCCGCGTGCCCTTGCCGGCGGCGAGCACGATGGCGGTGAGGCTGCGCCCCGTCTTCCCGGTCGTCTGGTCCGTCATCGCACGTTCCGCCGCTGCCCCAAGCTGTTGCTTCCCGCCGGCTAAAGCGCGGACGGGGCCGTTTCAAGTCCGGATCCCGCGCCGGACACGTTTCCGCGCCCCGAACGAACGGTCCGGAGCCCTCCGGCGTTGACCGCCGTGGTCCGGGACGGCTTAAGCACCGGTTCAGGGCTCCGCATGGTAGACCGCCCGCAGCCCCTCGCCTTCTCCGCGCAGCCCGCGCCGACCAGACGGACCCGATGACGCCGCCGAACCCGGATTTCCCCGACGACCCGACCGCCGGCGATCCCAGCCGCCGCACCGTGCTGCGGCAGGCCGGCCTCGCCACCTTGGCCGTCGGCCTCGCCGCCCTGCCCCGCGCCGCCGTCGCCGACGAGGCCCCGGCCCTGCCCGCAGAAGGCACGCCGTTCCAGCCCGGCCTCGTCACGGATCTGGCCCGGGCGCTCGCCAAGCGCCCCTACGCGGCGCCCCGCACCGACGACCTGCCCGACGCCCTCACCGGCCTCAACCGCGAGCAATACGCCGCCATCCGGACCCGGCCCGGCAGCGCGGTCTGGGCCGAGGCGGACCTCGGCTTCACCCTCGAGCCCCTGCATCGCGGCTCGGTGTTCCGCTCCCGCGTGGCGCTCGCCCTGGTGGAGGAGGGCGTCGTGCGCGCCCTGCCCTACGACCCGGCCCGGTTCGAGACGGACGGGATCGCCCTCCCCACCCTCAAGGACGACCCCGGCTATTCGGGCTTTCGCGTCCGCGCCCGCTTCCGCGGGGGCGAGCTCAGCGACTTCGCGATGTTTCAGGGGGCGTCGTTCTTCCGCCTCCTGGCCACCGGCCAGGGCTTCGGCGTCACGGCCCGGGCCCTGACCCTGCGCCCGGCCGACGCCAAGGGCGAGGAATTCCCCGAATTCCGCGCGATCTGGATCGAGCGGCCCGGCCCCGGCGGCCCCCTGGTCCTGCACGCCCTGGTGGATTCGCCCTCCGCGGCGGCGGCCCTGCGCATGAGTCTCCGCCCCGGCGACGCCTCCCTCTGCGACGTCGAGGGCACGGTCTTCGCCCGCGCGGCCATCGACCATCTCGGCCTCGGCGGCATGACCACGAGCTACCTGTTCGGCCCCCACGACCGGCGCGGGGCCGACGACGCCCGCGCGGGCGCCTTCGCCAGCGGCGGCCTGCAGATCCGGACCGGGTTCGGCGAGGCGATCTGGCGCCCGGTACGCAACCCCCAGACCCTGCAGATCTCCTCCTTCGTGGACGAGAACCCGGAGGGCTTCGGCCTGATGCAGCGGGCGCGGGACTACGCCGCCTTCCAGGACGACGTGCAGCACTGGGAGTGGCGCCCCTCCCTCTGGCTCGAGCCCCTGGGCGCCTGGGGACCGGGGACGGTGACCCTGCTGGAGATCCCCAGCGATTCCGAGTTCAACGAGAACGTGCTCGCCTATTGGCGCCCGAAGGCGACCCTGGCGGCCGGGGCCGAGATGCCCTTCAGCTACCGCCAGCACTGGTGCTGGCAGCCCCCCGAGCCGCCGAAGGTGGCCCTGGTCTCGGGCACGCGCAGCGGGCGCGGGCCCGACAACCGCCGCCTGTTCCTGGTGGACTTCACCGGCGAGGGCATCGCCGCCCCCGGCGACATCCAGACCCAGCTCGGCGCCGCCTCCGGGGCGATCCCGTCGAGCACCCTCTACCGCTACCCCGAGCGCGACACCCTGCGGGTGGCCTTCGAGCTCGATCCGAAGGGCGAGAAATCCTGCGAATTGCGGCTCGCCCTGCAGCGCGCCGGCGCCCCGCTCACCGAAACCTGGCTCTACCGTTGGACCCCGTGACCGCATCCCCGCTCTCCCCCGCCATCGCGCCCCCGGCCGAGATCGCGTCCCCGCCCCAGGCGGCTCCCCTGCCCTTCGCCGCCGCGATGCCGCCCGAGGCGCCGCTGCCGATGCCGGTGCAGGACCTCGAGCGCTGGGACCCGGCCGAGGGCCACCGGCCGGCCGTGTCCCACGCGAAACCCTGGCTCGCCCGCGCCTTCGTCTTCGGGGGGGCGGCGCTCCTCACCGCCTACGGCGCCCTGCAGATGTACGAGGTGGTGGCGGTCTCGGGTGGCACCACGGCGCTGCAATACGTGCTGCTTGCCCTCTTCACCCTGAACTTCTCCTGGATCGCGCTGGCCTTCACGGGCGCGATCCTCGGCTTCCTCGTGCTCCTGCGGGGCTTGAAGACCCCGGCCCTGCCGGCGCGGCTCACCACCCGCACCGCGGTGGTGATGCCGGTCTACAACGAGGCCACGGCGCGGACCTTCGCGGGCGTCGAGGCGATGCGGGCCGAGATCGACGCCACCGGCCACGGCGCGGCCTTCGACTACTTCGTCCTGTCGGATTCGACCCAAGGGGATGCCTGGATCGCCGAGGAGCGCGCCTTCCTGGCCCTGCGCGCCCGCTGGGGGGCGCAGGGCCGGCTCTACTACCGGCACCGGCCGAAGAACCACCACCGCAAGGCCGGCAACATCGGCGACTTCGTCTCCCGCTGGGGCGGGGCCTACGACCACATGCTGGTGCTCGACGCCGACAGCCTGATGACCGGCGCCTGCGTGGTGCATCTCGCCGCCGCCATGGAGGCGGACCCGGATGCCGGCATCATCCAGTCGCTGCCGCTGATCATCAACCGCAACACGCTCTTCGCCCGGGTCCAGCAATTCGCCGCGCGGATCTACGGGCCGGTCATCGCCACGGGGCTGTCCGTCTGGTCGGGCCGCGACGGCAATTACTGGGGCCACAACGCCATCATCCGCACCCGCGCCTTCGCGGCCGCCTGCGGGCTGCCCGACCTTCCGGGCAAGCCGCCCTTCGGCGGCCACGTGCTCAGCCACGACTTCGTGGAGGCGGCCCTGATCCGGCGGGCCGGCTGGAGCGTGAC
Source organism: Methylobacterium sp. FW306-05-D (assembly GCF_058782155.1). Classification (NCBI taxonomy): domain Bacteria; kingdom Pseudomonadati; phylum Pseudomonadota; class Alphaproteobacteria; order Hyphomicrobiales; family Methylobacteriaceae; genus Methylobacterium; species Methylobacterium sp. FW306-05-D. The sequence continues at coordinate 1,428 of NZ_JBYSXL010000081.1, read as the reverse complement.
CATGCTGCCGGCCCTGCCCGGCTCCTACGAGGAGAGCCCGCCCTCGCTCATCGACGTCGCGGTGCGCGACCGGCGCTGGGCGCAGGGCAACCTCCAGCACAGCCGCATCATCGGCACGGCGGGGCTGGCCCTCGCCTCCCGCCAGCACTTCGCCACCGGCATCGCCGGCTACGTCGCCTCGCCCCTCTGGCTCGCCCAGCTCGTGGTCGGCATCGCCCTGGTGCTCCAGACCGCCTATGTGCGGCCCGAATACTTCACCTCCGAGTTCGGGCTCTACCCGGTCTGGCCGCGCTTCGATCCCGTGCGCGCGCTCCAGCTCTTCGGCCTGACCATGGGCATCCTGCTCGCCCCGAAATTCCTCGGCCTGATCCTGGCGCTGCGCGACGGCCCCGTGCGCCGGGCCTGCGGAGGCGGCATCCGCCTCGTCCTGTCGAGCCTGATCGAGATCCTGCTCTCGGCGCTCATCGCCCCGATCGCGATGCTGATCCAGTCGGGCTCGGTCTTCCAGATCCTGCTCGGGCGCGACACCGGCTGGAACCCGCAAAGGCGCGACGACGGCTCGATCCCCTGGTCCGACATCGTGCGCCGCCACCGCTGGCACATGGCGCTGGGGCTGGTGACGGGCGTGGCGGCCTTCGCCATCGCCACCTCGCTGTTCCTCTGGATGTCGCCCACCATCCTGGGCCTCGTGCTGGCGATTCCGATCTCCTGGGCCAGCGGCCAGCTCGGCCTCGGGCTGGCCCTGAAGCGCCTCGGCCTGCTGATGACCCCGGAAGAGCGTGACCCCCCCGCCATCGCGGCGCAGGCCGGCGCCCTGAGCCGGCGCAACGCCGAGGCCGGCCTCGACGACGCGGACGCGCTCGGCGCCCTGCACGCCGATGCCGGCCTCGCCGCGGCCCATGCGGCGATGCTGCCCGAGACCGCCCCGCGCCCGCGCGGGGTCATCGACCCCGACCGGGCGCTGGCCCAGGCCAAGGTGGTGGAGGCGGAGGACATCGCCGAGGCCCGGGCCTGGCTGACCCCGAAGGAGCGCATGGCCCTCCTCCACGACCGCGCCCTCCTCGACCGGCTCGGCCGCCTCGCACCCTGAACCCCGCGCCGCCCGTCCCGCCGCCTCGGCGACCGGCCCCGGCGCGGCCCCGGGCCTTCGCCCCGGCGGTTGACGGCGCCCTCCGTGCAGCCATAGACAGGACGCGCCGGTCGCGCTGTCGACCGGAAGCGGCGGGTCCCGGCCCGGCGCTTCGGCCGAGGCAGATCCGCCTGCCTCGGCAAGGGCTTGGAAGGGTGGCCGAGTGGTTTAAGGCAGCGGTCTTGAAAACCGCCGTAGGCGCAAGTCTACCGTGGGTTCGAATCCCACCCCTTCCGCCAAGAGGCGTTGATCCCTCAGGGAAATCAGCCGCAGGCGACGTCGAACCCCACCAATAACCC
>NZ_JBYSXL010000080.1:0-19635 GCF_058782155.1 Methylobacterium sp. FW306-05-D | reverse complement strand
GTTGGGGGCGGATCGGTTGGGGGGATGACGGCGGGCGGCGGCCCGGCTCAATCCTGGCCGAGTTCAATCCTGGCCGAGTTCAGGTTTGGCCGAGTTCGGCCTTGGCATCCGCGATCAGGCCGGCGAGGCCGGCATCGACCTCGGCCCCGAGCAGGCGGCGCTCGGCCTCTGTCAGGTCGGCGGCCCAGCCGCGCCGGCCGAAGCCCTCGGCGCATTTGGCCCGCTCGGCCGAAAGGTAGGCCTCGGTCTCGGCCGGCTGGGTGCGCATGGCCTGGACGAGGCCGAACCAGGCGGCCCGCTCCACCACGGCGAGGCGGGCGCGCAGACGGATCATCACCGCGCGCTCGGGGCTGACATCGTCCATCGGTGGCTCCGTTCCGACCCGTTCAGCGCCGCGGTTCGCAGCGCGTCTTCACGTAGGTGCCCGGCTCGCTGCCGTGCCCGGCATTGGCGGCCAGCACCGGCCCCTGCACCAGGCATTCCTGCAGGGTGTGGGCCGGGCCGGTGATGATGTCGAGGGCCGTCTCGCGGGAGCAATCCGGGGCCTGGACGGTGGAGGCGCAGACGAGGGCGACGACGAGGATCGGGTTCATGGCCGGATTACCTGGGGCGGGCCGGCCACGCGGCAAGGGCGGGCCCCGGATTCGTGTGCAGCTTAGTGCCGACCCGTCGTCCGGACGGGGGAAGTTCCGGATCTGTTCCTCGACGGACAACGCGGCATAATGCCTATAGGCTGGAAAACCCAGGATCAAAGGCCTATGCCGATAATCCTAGGAACAATGGCTCAGGCTGAATCGGGCCTACCGGGCTCCTCGAACGAAAGCGGAACGAACCGGCATCGCGCCGGTCCGCCGGCCGCCGGGTGCGGCCCCTGGCCTGTGGACGCCGCCCCCGCCGGGCGGACCCGCCGGGGAGCGCGCGTGTTAAGACCTTCGTGCGAGAGCCTTGAGGAGCTCCGGGGACGAGCCTCGGCGCGGGAGCCGGAGCAGGCATGACGGTCGGCATCGAGATGGGTCTGAGCATGGGGCCGGGGGCGGAGCCCGCGCGCCTCGACCTCGAGGAGCTCCTGGCCACGCGTCTCCTGGTCCAGGGCAATTCCGGCTCGGGCAAGTCGCACCTGCTGCGGCGCCTGCTGGAGCAGAGCGCGGGCGCGGTGCAGCAGGTGGTGATCGACCCCGAGGGCGACTTCGTCACCCTGGCCGAGGCCTACGGCCACGTGGTGGTGGACGGCGCCCACGGGGAGGCCGATCTCCAGGCCATTGCCGCCCGGGTGCGGGCGCACCGGGTCTCGGTGGTGCTCACCCTGGAGAGCCTCGACATGGAGGCGCAGATGCGCGCCGCGGCCGCCTTCCTGGGCGGCCTGTTCGAGGCCGAGCGCAGCCACTGGCACCCCGCCCTGATCGTGGTCGACGAGGCCCAGATCTTCGCGCCCGCGGCCGCCGGCGACGTCTCGGACGAGGCGCGCAAGGCCTCGCTCGGCGCCATGACCAACCTGATGTGCCGGGGCCGCAAGCGGGGCTTGGCCGGCATCATCGCGACCCAGCGCCTCGCCAAGCTCGCCAAGAACGTGGCGGCCGAGGCCACCAACTTCCTGATGGGGCGCACCTTCCTCGACATCGACATGGCCCGCGCCGCCGACCTGCTGGGCCTCGACCGGCGCGGCGCCGAGCGGTTTCGCGACCTGTCGCGGGGCGAGTTCGTGGCGCTCGGCCCGGCGCTCAGCCGGCGGCCCCTGGCCCTGCGCATCGGCCCGGTGACCACCTCCGCGCGCTCGGGCTCGCCCAAGCTGGTGCCGCTGCCCGCCCCGGCGGACGCGGACCTGCGCGCCCTCATCCTCACCCGCGCGCCCGACGAGCCCGCGCTGGCGTGGGCGCCAGCGCCCCGCACGCCGCCCGTGCCGCGCGCCACCCCGGCCGACCTGATGCGCGAGCTCAGCGCCTACCGGCCCGAGCCGGCGGAGGCGCCCGAGCCGCTCAGCGAGGAGGCGGTCCGGGCCGGGCTCGATACGGTCCTGCGCGGCATCGCCGCCGACCCGGATGCCGGCGGCCAGCCGGTGGCGGTGGTCTACCAGGACTTCCTCGTGCGCTGCCGGATGCGCGGCCTCGACGGCGAGGCGATGAGTCTCGCCGCCTTCCGCCGCCGCCTCGGCGTCGCCCGGGCCGGGTTCGACGGGGCCGACGTCGCCCCGGAGGCGGCCGACGGGCGCTGGGAGGAGGCGCAAGGGGTCGCCGCCACCCTGCCGGACGAGGTCCAGGGCCTGTTCCTGCTCCTCGCCCGGGCGGCGCTGGCCGGCGAGCCCTGTCCCGGCGACGAGGCCCTGGCCCGGGCGATCGGCAGCCGCTCGCCGGGCCGGGCCCGGCGCCTCCTCGCCTATGTGGAGACGCGGGGCACCATCGTGTGCCGCATGGACTACAAGGGCAACCGCATCGTCGCCCTGCCGGCGCTCGCCTGCGAGACCGGACCGGGCGACCCGAAGGCGCCGGCCGAGGCGAAGCCCGGCGGCCCGGCCGCGCCCCCGGCGGGGGATGCCGGCCTGCCCGGGCTGTTCGCCGCCGAGTAGGGCGGACGGGCCCGGCCCCGCCTCAGCGCTTCGTGGCGGCCTCGTAGTATTTCGGCTCGAACAGGCCCTCCAGGGGCACGTCCTTGTCGAGGGTGCCGATGGAGACCTGGTAGGCCTGCATCTTCTTGGTGGCCTCGATGATCTGGCGCGGATCGGCGGTGAACTTCGCGGCCGGCGAGGTCAGCGCCCGGGTGATGGTGGCGGTGTCGGTAATGCCCTTGCCCAGCGCCGCCTCCACGGGTTTCGCCGCGCGGGCCGGGTCGCTCTTCAGGAGCTCGGTGGCCCGCACCACGGCCTTGACCAGGCCCTCGACGGCGGCCGGATTCTTGTCCGCGAAGGCGCCGAACACGCCCACCACCGTGCCCGGCTGGTCGGGGAACATCTCGCCCCCGGTGGCGATGAGCTTGATGGCGGGATTGCGCATCTGCACGATGGTGAGCGCCGGCTCGCGGATCGAGGCGCCGTCGACGGCCCCGGCCAGCATCGCCTGCTGGGTCGCGTCGATGCCCATCGCCACCACCTCGGCATTGGCCTTGTCGGCCTTGGCCACCTGCCAGAGCCAGTGCTGCAGGGTGGTGTTGGGCACCGAGCCCGGCGGCTGGGTGGCGAGGCGGGCGGCCTTGCCCTCCTGGGCCCGGAACTTCGCGAAGGCCTGCGCCTTGTCGGCGCCGTCGGCGAAGTAGGGGGCGAGCTTCGGGCCCGCCACGAACACCATCTCCTCGACGGCGGTGGCGGCCACCACCCGCACGTCGATGCCCTTGGTGCGGGCCACGGCCAGGGGCGCGACGCCGGCGACGTAGACGTCGATGGTGCCCGACGCCAGCGCCTGGATCATGTTCGGGCCGGATTCGAAGGTGGTGAAGGTCGGGCTGAGGCCCGCCTCCTTGAGCCAGCCCTCGCCGTTGGCCACGAAGATCGGCGCCGCCCCGATCACCGGGATGACGCCGATGCGCACCGGGACCGGCGCGGCTGTCTGCGCCGCGGCCGGGCCGGCGGCGAGGGCGAGGAGAGTGGCGAGGGCGGCACGGCGGGTCGGGCGCATCGATCAGGGATCCGGTCGGGGGCGGGCCCCGCCACGCGGCGGGACGGCGTGCGGCGGGGCCGGGGGAGGATGCCGCGCAGTGGCACGCACGGGGCGCCAGTGCAAGAATCCTCTCCGGCTTCGGGGCCCGATCCCGGACGTTTGGGGTTTTTCCCTCCGCCCGGGGCCCCGGCGAGAAGACGGATCTCCGGCGGCCGTGGGGCCGTGCGGGGCGTCCCGGCCGCCCCGGGAGCCCGCTCGGTTTCGACCCCGGCCGCCCGGCGATCCGTGCCGCGGCGGGAACGCGGGCGGATTCCCCCCGTTGTCACCCCGTCGCGGCACCGGCCGCCGACGTGAGATTGAGGGAAGAACTGTTATGAGCCTCCTCGGCAGCATCGTCAGCAAGATCCTCCATCCCTTCGGCGGCGGCGACGCGCAGGCCAAGCCGTCCGAGGCGAACGCACAGCCCTCCGCCGGCGGCTCGGACGCCCCCGCCTCGACCCCGACCAGCATCGGCGCCCCGGCCGGCGGCCCGGTCGACGTCGAGGAGGTGCTCAACGGCATGGCGGCGAAGAATTCGCAGACCCTGAACTGGCGCACCTCGATCGTCGACCTGATGAAGCTCCTCGACCTCGATTCGAGCCTCACCGCCCGCAAGCAGCTCGCCGACGAGCTGCACTACACGGGCGATAAGGAGGACTCGGCCACGATGAACGTCTGGCTGCACAAGCAGGTCATCAAGAAGCTCGAGGAGAACGGCGGCAAGGTCCCGGCCGACCTCAAGGATTGATCTTTTCGGGGTCGTCCGGCGCGGCCTGATTTCGGGTCGTGCCGTTGGGGCAGGGGGCGCAGGCTCCCTGCCTTCTTCATTTCGGCGCGCTCCAGACCGACGGCGCGGGACCCCGCCGTCAGCCCTCCAGGCGCTGCCCCAGGCGGCCGGCCAGATCCTGGATGAACTGGAACGCGGTGCGGCCCGAGCGCGAGCCGCGGGTGGTCGCCCATTCCAGCGCCTCGGCCCGGACGCTTTCGGGGTCGGCCTGCAGGCCGTGCTGCGCCACGTAGGCGCGGATCATCGCCAGGTACTCGTCCTGGCTGCACTTGTGGAAGCCGAGCCAGAGGCCGAAGCGGTCGGACAGCGAGACCTTCTCCTCCACCGCCTCGCCCGGGTTGATCGCCGTGGAGCGCTCGTTCTCCACCATGTCCCGGGCCAGCAGGTGGCGCCGGTTCGAGGTGGCGTAGAACAGCACGTTCTCGGGCCGTCCCTCGATGCCGCCGTCCAGCGCCGTCTTCAGGGACTTGTAGGAGGTGTCGTCGCCGTCGAAGGAGAGGTCGTCGCAGAAGACGATCCAGCGATGGCCGTCGCCCCGCAGGGTCGCCATCAGGTCGGGCAGCGCCTCGATGTCCTCGCGATGGATCTCCACGAGCTTCAGGGGCAGGGCGCCGGGCGCCCGCGCGGCGTTGATCTCGGCCTGCACCGCCTTCACCAGGGAGGACTTGCCCATGCCGCGCGCCCCCCAGAGCAGCGCGTTGTTGGCCGGCAGGCCCTCGGCGAAGCGCCGGGTGTTCGCCACCAGGGTGTCGCGGGCCCGGTCGATGCCGGTGAGGAGGCCGATCGCCACCCGGTTGACGCGGGCCACCGGGATCAGCCGGCGCTCCGGCCCCCACAGGAAGGCGTCCGCCGCCTTCAGGTCGACGGGCGCGCGCGGGGCGGGGGCGGCGCGCTCCAGGGCGGCGGCGATCCGCTCCAGCACCGGCAGGAACTCCCGCACCGGCAGGAACGCCGCCAGGGTGGCCGGATCGACGGCCGGGTCGGCGGGGGGCGTGGCGGTCATGGGGCGGCTCCTCGAACTCGGGTCCCGCGACGGGGCGGCGGGGACGGGTGCCGTGCTTTACGGTGCCGGGACGCCGCGATGAACCCGGTAAATCGCGGCGCGGCCGGCGATTCGCGGAGCGGCGACCCATTCGCCTCACCCGGCCGGCGTTGCTTTCACTTAGGCCCTGGCTATAGTCCGCGCGCTTTTTGACAAGCCCGGACGCCCCCTCGACCGAGGGTCTGGCGGCGCGGGCCTTATCCTTGAGGAGTCACCCGCTTGATCACCCCCGCCTTCGCGCAAGGGGCCACCTCGGCCGCTGGCGGAGCGGACATCGCCTTGCAGGTGGTGCCGTTCGTCCTCATCTTCGTCATCATGTACTTCCTGATCCTCCGCCCGCAGCAGCGCCGCGTGAAGGAGCATCAGAACATGGTCAAGAACGTGCGCCGCGACGACACCGTCGTCACCACCGGCGGCATCGTCGGCCGCGTCACCAAGGTCGCCGACGAGGCCTCGGAGATCGAGGTCGAGATCGCGCCCAACGTCCGCGTCAAGGTCGTGCGCGCGATGATCTCGGAAGTCCGCGTCAAGGGCGCGCCGGTCAAGGCCGCCTGAGGCGGCGACCCGGGCATGCGGGCCGCGTTGGGCCTGCATCGCCACGAAAAAACGGACACAGGACGGACCCGGCGGATGCTGCGCTTCTCGAGAACCAAGATCGTCACGACGCTGGCCGTCATCCTGATCGGCCTCAGCCTCGCCGTGCCGAGCTTCTTCTCGGCCGAGCAGCGCGGCCACTTCATGGCCTCCCTGCCGGGCTGGTTCCCGAGCTGGATCGTGCCCCAGCGCGCCATCGTGCTGGGCCTCGACCTCCAGGGCGGCTCGCAGCTCCTCCTCGAGGTCGACCAGAACGACCTCGCCAAGTCCCTGACCACGGCCCTGCGCGACGACGTCCGCCGGGTCCTGCGCGAGGCCGGCGGCGTGACGCCGGAGGGCGGCATCCAGATCATCCCGCGCGGCGTCCAGCTCCGGATCTCCAACGAGGCCGCCCGCGCCAAGGTGCTGCCCAAGCTGCGCGAGCTCTCGCAGCCGATCTCCAACGCCCTGGTGGGCCAGGGCGGCGGCCAGACCCTGGCCATCGCCGAGAAGCCCGAGGGCGTGATCCAGCTCACCCTGACGGATGCGGGCCTCACCGACCGGACGCGCCGGGCCGTGACCCAGGCCATCGAGGTCATCCGCCGCCGCATCGATTTCGGCGGCACCAAGGAGCCCTCGATCCAGCAGCAGGGCGCCGACCGCATCCTGGTCCAGGTCCCCGGCCTCCAGGACCCGCAGAAGCTGGAGGACCAGCTCGGCAAGACGGCCAAGCTCGAGTTCCGCATGCTGGCGGATTCGCCCTCCGGCGACGTCGACCTGCTGCCCTCCAAGGACGAGAAGGGCGCCCGCGTCCCCGTCGAGCGCCGCGTGATGGCCTCCGGCGCCGACCTCACCGACGCCCAGCCGGCCTTCGACCATCAGACCCAGGAGCCGATGGTCAGCTTCAAGTTCAACCTGAAGGGCGCCCAGAGCTTCGGCCAGGCGACCTCGGAGAATGTCGGCCGCCGCATGGCCATCGTGCTGGACAACGAGGTGGTCTCGGCGCCGCGCATCAACACGCCGATCACCGGCGGCTCGGGCCAGATCACCGGCAACTTCACCGTGGCCCAGGCCAACGAGCTCTCGATCCTGCTGCGGGCCGGCGCGCTGCCGGCCAAGCTCACCGTGGTCGAGCGCCGCGTGGTCGGCCCCGGCCTCGGCAGCGACTCGATCCAGGCCGGCAAGTACGCCACCCTGGTGGCCGGCGCCCTCGTGATCGCCTTCATGTTCGCCACCTACGGGGTGTTCGGCTTCTTCGCCAACATCGCCCTCATCGTGCATGTGGGCCTCATCCTCGGCCTGATGTCGGTGCTGGAGGCGACCATGACCCTGCCGGGCATCGCCGGCATCGTGCTCACCATCGGCACGGCGGTGGATTCCAACGTGCTGATCTACGAGCGCGTGCGCGAGGAGGTGCGGGCGGGCCGCTCCATCGTCTCGGCGCTCCAGGCCGGCTTCGACAAGGCCTTCGCCACCATCATCGATTCGAACTCGACCATGGCGATCGCCGCCCTGATCCTGTTCTTCCTCGGCTCCGGCCCGGTGAAGGGCTTCGCCGTGGTGTTCATCCTCGGCATCCTCACGACGGTCATCACCGCCGTGACCCTGACCCGGATGATGATCGCCCTGTGGTACAACATGGCCCGGCCCAAGGCCCTGCCGTTCTAATCCGCCGTCCGCACGTTCACCGTTTGCAAGAGGAGGTCGATCCGATTTTCGCGTGATCCGCTCGGTCGCCACGCCACCACGTCATTCCGGGGCCGCGCAGCGGAGCCCGGAATCCAGACGCACCGGCGCGGCAGGACGATCTCAGCCTGTGTTTCTGGATTCCGGGCTCGCCTGCGGCGCCCCGGAATGACGTGGAGCCCGGAGGAGACGAGCGCGGCCACGCAGAAGCCCGATCGACCGCATCGCCGAAAGACCCGAGACCGATCATGCGCCTGCTCCGCCTCTGGCCCGACGAGTCGCACGTCGACTTCATGCGCTTCCGGCGCCTCACCTTCCCGCTCTCGGCCTTCCTGTCGGTGGCCACAGTGGTGCTGTTCCTCACCGTCGGCCTGAACTTCGGCATCGACTTCAAGGGCGGCACCCTGGTGGAGCTGCAGGCCAAGTCGAGGACGGCCGATGTCGGGGCCGTGCGCCACACCGCCAACGGCTTCGGCTTCGGCGAGACCGAGGTGCAGGAACTCGGCGGCGAGGGCACCGTGTTGGTGCGCTTCCCCCTGCAGCCGGGCGAGCAGGGCCAGACGGCCGTGATGCAGAAGGCGCATGCCGCCTTCGACGCCGATTACGAGTTCCGCCGCACCGAGACCGTGGGCCCGCGCGTCTCGGGCGAGCTCGTGCAGTCCGGCACCCTCGGCGTCGTGCTCTCCGTGCTCGCCGTGCTGTTCTACCTCTGGTTCCGCTTCGAGCGGGAGCTGGCGCTCGGCGCCATCGTCGGCACGCTCCACGACATCGTGCTGACGCTCGGCGTCTTCGTCATCACCCGCATCGAGTTCAACATGACCTCGATCGCCGCGATCCTGACCATCGTGGGCTACTCGCTGAACGAAACGGTCGTGGTGTTCGACCGGACCCGCGAGCTGATGCGGCGCTACAAGACGATCCCCACGGTGGAGCTCCTCAACCTCTCCATCAACTCCACCATGTCGCGCACGGTGATGACCGCGACCTCGGCCTTCCTGTCGCTGCTCGCCCTGGTGCTGTTCGGCGGCGAGGCGATCAAGGGCTTCGCCGTGGTGATGCTGGCCGGCGTCGTGATCTGCACCTACTCGGCGATCTTCGTCTCGACGCCGGTGCTGATCTATCTCGGCCTGATGCTCTCGGGGGTGAAGGCGCAAGGGCGCCCGACGGGCGGACGCGTCCCTCAGGCGGCGGAGTAGGGGGCGGCCATGGCGTCCTCCGGCAGCCTGCACGACGGCTTCGTTCCGGGGCGCCACCTCATCGACGCCTACGGCAACGGCGGCTTCCGCTTCGCCGAGATGTCGCATCGCGGCTCGATCCTGGTCACGCCGTCCGGCATCCGGGCCTGGGACGTGACCGAGCCCCGCGCCATCGACCGGACCGCCCTGCGCCCGGTCCTCGCCGAGGCCGGGGCGGTGGACCTCCTCCTGGTCGGAACCGGGCTCGACATCGCGCCTTTTCCCGATGCGCTCCGGCGCTGGCTCAAGGAGGGCGGCATCGGCCTCGACGTGATGCAGACGGGGGCCGCGGCGCGCACCTACAACATCCTCATGGCGGAGAACCGCAAGGTCGCCGCCGCCCTGATCGCGGTCGCATGATGACGTGCCGGACATGACGGATTCGGACACCCGGACCAGCCCGGCCGAGGACAACCTCGGCTTCGCCTTCCAGCACTGCGAGGCCCTGGTCCGGGAGGGCGATCCCGACCGCTACTTCGCCACCCTCTTCGCCCCCGCCTCCGCCCGGCCCCACCTCTTCGCCCTCATCGCCTTCAGCCTCACCGTCGCGCGGGTGCGCGAGGCCGCCTCCAACCCGATGGCCGGCGAGATCCGCCTGCAATGGTGGCGCGACGCCCTCCAGGGCGAGGCCCGCGGCGACGTGAAGGCCAATCCCGTGGCCGCCGCCCTGGACGACGCCATCGTGCGGCGCAAGCTCGGGCGCCAGCCCTTCGTCGACCTGATCGACGCCCGGGTCTTCGACCTCTACGAGGACCCGATGCCCCGGGTGAACGACCTCGAGGGCTATTGCGGCGAGACCGTCTCGGCCCTGATCCGCCTCGGCGGCCTCGTGCTCTGCGACGGGGCCGAGCCCGGCGGCGCGGCCGCGGCCGGGCATGCCGGCGTCGCCTACGGGGTCACCGGCCTGCTGCGGGCGCTGCCCTGGCACGCCCGCGCCGGCCAGGTCTACCTGCCCGCCGACATCCTCAAGACCTACGGCGTCACCCGCGAGGACATCGTCACCGGGCGCGGCGGGCCCGGGCTCCTGCGCGCCGCCGCCGACCTGCGGGCGCTGGCCCGCCGGCACCTCAAGGCCTACGAGGCGGCCCGCGCCACCCTCGCGCCGGCCGCGCGCCCCGCCTTCCTGCCCGTCGCCCTGGTGGAGCCCTACCTCGCCGCCATGGAGCGGCCGGGCTACGACCCGCTCAACACGGTGGTCGAGATCCCGCGCTGGCGCCGTCTCTGGACCCTCTGGCGCGCCTCCCGCCGGGGCTGAGAAGCGTCTCACCCACGCAAAAGGGCGGCCCCGAAGGAGCCGCCCTATCATCCGTCGCCGCGAAGGGTTCGGCGTCAGCGGGCCTTTTTCGTCAGCTTCTCGGCGATCTCGAACATCTCCTGCGGCGCGTAGTCCGGGGTGAAGGCCGAGGGGACGCCCGTGAGCTGGTGGATCTTGCCGCCGTCCGGCATGCCCTCGACGACGCTGAGCTCGCCCGGCGGGTCGCCCGGAAGGGCCATCTCGCCATTGCCCCAGATGCCGGCCATCTCGGTGTAGTCGCCCGGGCTGAAGGTGTAGAGCCGGCGGTGCGAGCCCTCCTGCAGGTACTTCTGGCACTCGGGGATCTTGTCGAGGTTGATGTTCGGCGTCGGCAGGAACTTCTCGATCTCGACGCCGGTGATCTTCTTCAGGGCCAGGGCGTAGGCGTGGGCGTGGACCGAGCCGCGCACCAGCAGGTAGCCGCAGACCTCGCGGCCGGTCGGGTCGGTCAGGGTCTCGTAGACCCGCAGCTTGTGCAGGCGCGCGCCGCATTCCAGGTGGAAGTTGTGCAGCAGGTCCACCACGACGTTGCCCGTGGTGGTGATGAAGTCGTTGTTCCAGGAGGCGCCGTTGCTGTTCACCGGCGTCACGCCGCCGCCGTTCGACAGGAAGGCGGCCGCCAGGCGGATGTCCTTCATGTCCTCGAACGGCGCCTTCGAGATGTCGCCGCCGTCCTTGGCGTCGCCATCGTTGTCGGGACCGTTGTTGAGCATCGCCACGCCGTTGCTGACCAGCTCCACGTGACCGAGTTCCTCGGCCGTGATCGCGGCGACCAGGCTATAGAACGGGCGCAGTTTCGACTTGCTGCGGAAATTGAAGCTCTGGAACATGTAGTTTCCCAGAGTCGACATCTCGCCGTACTTGCCACCGAGCAGTTCCTGCAGGGCCGCGGCGGCATTCGGATCCTTCCGCTTCGGGGCGGGCAGCTCGGCCTGCAACTTGTCGACGCGCATAAACATAGATCGATCTCCGCTTCCATTCGCCTGGGGTCTCGATAGGGAAGTGGCCGCCGGAGGTGCATGTTCCGCGCGCTCCGGCAGGAATGCGTGGGCCGCGACATCACGGAGTCCTGGCGGAGTCCGGGCGGAGAACGCGGGGCGCGCCGCGGCGTCGGGCGCGGGTCTGCGTGCAACACCCTCTGAATACATGATTAACCGCGTTGAGCCGGCCGAATGGCTCTGCTAGCTACAGGAGCAAGGCCCGGCACGAGATCGGGCTGCCCTGGAGGAGGACGGCGCCCGTGAACACAGTGACCACCTGGAATCAGGTCTACGACCCATTCGGGAACGCCTGGCTCTCGACTCTCGCCGCCTCGCTGCCCGTCATCGCCCTGCTCGGCATGATCGCGAGCGGCAAGGTGCAGGCCCATATCGCGGCCGTGCTCTCCCTCGTGCTGGCCTTCTGCGTCGCCGTCTTCCTGTTCGGCATGCCGGGCGACCTCGCCCTGCGGGCCTCCGGCTACGGCGTCGCGCTGGGTCTGTTCCCCATCGGCTGGATCATCCTCAACGTCATCTTCCTCTACCGCCTGACGGTGGAGAAGGGCTGGTTCGCCACCCTGCAGCAATCGGTGGCGGGCATCACCACGGACCGGCGGCTCCAGCTCCTGCTGGTGGCCTTCGCCTTCGGCGCCTTCTTCGAGGGCGCGGGCGGCTTCGGCACCCCGGTGGCGGTGACGGGCGCGATCCTGATCGGCCTCGGCTTCTCGCCGCTCGCCGCCTCGGGCCTCTCGCTCATCGCCAACACCGCGCCGGTGGCCTACGGCGCGCTCGGCGCCCCGATCCAGGGCCTCGCCTCGGTGACGGGCTACGACCCCTACATCCTCGGCGCCATGATCGGCCGGCAGCTGCCGTTCTTCTCGATCATCGTGCCGTTCTGGCTGATCTGGGTGTTCGCGGGCTTCCGCGGCATGGTCAAGATCTGGCCCCCGATCCTGGTCTGCGGCGGCTCCTTCGCGGCGGCCCAGTTCCTGATCTCGAACTACGTCAACCCCTGGATCGTCGACATCGGCGCCTCGCTGATCTCGATGGCCGCCCTGGTGGCCTTCCTCAAGGTCTGGCAGCCCAAGGAGATCTGGACCTCCCCGGCCCTGCGCGGCAACGACCCGTCCCTCGGCTACGTCAACGGCGGCCGTCCGGTCTCGCTCGGCGCCGCCGTGCCCGGCGACCTGCCCAAGGTGGATCTCGGCGGCCGCACCGCGACCTCCCGCGAGATCGCCATGGCCTGGGTCCCGTGGATCATCCTCTCGGTGATCGTGGCGATCTGGGGCACCGGCTGGTTCAAGAGCCTCGTCAACCCGATCTTCACCTGGAAGTACGAGGTACCGGGCCTGCACAACGTGATCATGAAGGTGCCGCCGGTGGTGGCGAAAGCCCATCCGGAAGCGGCCGTCTTCGCCTTCACCTACATGTCCTACACCGGCACCGGCGTGCTGTTCGCGGCGATCATCTCCGGCCTGATCATGCGCTTCTCGCCCTGGCGCCTGGTGACGGCCTACCTCGAGACGATCTGGGTGCTGCGCTACTCGCTCATCACCATCGCGGCGATGCTGGCGCTGGGCGTGCTCACCCGCTACGCCGGCGTCGACGCCACCCTCGGCTTGGCGTTCGCGGGCACCGGCATCCTCTACCCGTTCTTCGGGACGCTGCTCGGCTGGCTCGGCGTGGCGCTCACGGGCTCGGACACCGCCTCCAACGTGCTCTTCGGCGGCCTGCAGAAGATCACCTCGGAGCAGCTCGGCCTGTCGGGCATCCTCATGGCCTCGGCGAACTCGTCGGGCGGCGTGATGGGCAAGATGATCGACGCCCAGTCGATCGTCGTCGCCTCCACCGCCACCGGCTATTTCGGCCAGGAGGGCAAGATCCTGCGCTTCGTGTTCTGGCACTCGATCGTGCTGGCCTGCCTGGTCGGCGGCCTCGTGATGCTGCAGGCCTACGTGCACCCGTTCAGCGCGATGGTGATCCACCCCTAGGGGCGATTCGCCCCCTCGCCCGACGACAGGGCCCGCCCCGGAGACGATTCGGGGCGGGTTTTTCGTTGCCCCACGCGGCTTTTTTCCTGGCCCCACGCGGCTTTTTCCCGGTGCCACGCGACTCCGTGTCCGGCCGCGCGCGATGCCGCTTGTGTCGGGGACCGCGCGGGGGCAAGTCCTGGGGATGTTCTTCCGCAAGCTCGCCGCGCGCTACAGCCTCGCGAACCTCAAGCCGGTCGAGACCGCGCGGCTGCGCCTCGCGCCGCTGGCGCCGTCCGACGCCGAGGCCCTGCGCGCCCTGACCGACGACCCGGCCATCACCGGGGCGGTCGACTTCCTGCCCGCGCCCTTCACCCTCAAGGACGCGCGCCAGCTCATCGGCCCGGCCAAGGTGACGAAGGATTGCTTCCTCGGCGCCTGGCTGAAGGCGGACGGCGCGCTCGCGGCGGTGATCGGCCTGCACCTGCGCGGCGACCACGCCGTCGAGGTCGGCTACTGGGTCGGCGGGGCGTCGCGGGGGCAGGGGCTCGGCACCGAGGCGGTCACCGCCGCTCTGGGCCTGCTGCGCGCGCGCTTCCCCCACCGCTTCATCATCGCCCAGGTCCGCCCCGAGCACGCGGCCTCGGTCGGCCTCCTGCGCAAGGTCGGCTTCCGCGATACCGGCGATCCGGGCCAGCTGCCCGGGCGCCGGATCTTCACATACGCGCCGGCGTGACCGGCGGGACCTGGGCCTGGGCCTCGGCCTGGGCGCCCAGCTCCGCCTCGCGGGCGCGCTGGCGGTAGAGGACGGCCGTGGCGAGGAGGCCGCAGGCGCCGCCGAGGGCCATCCAGAGGCCGGGGGCCGCCTTGTTGGCGGTGGCCTCGATGAGCGAGGTCGCGATCAGCGGCGTCATCCCGCCGAAGAGGGCGGTCGCCAGGGAATAGGCCAGGGAGAACCCGGCCGTGCGCACTTCGGGCGGCACGATCTCGGTGAGCGCCACCACCATGGCGCCGTTGTAGCTGCCGTAGAGGAAGGACAGCCACAGCAGCACCGTGAGCATGGTCTCGAAGCTCGGGTGCGCCACGAGCCAGGCCAGGGCCGGATAGGCGGTGACGAGGGTCAGGCCCGAGAACAGGAGCAGGATCGGGCGCCGGCCGATCCGGTCGGAGAGCGCCCCCATCACGGGAAGCCAGAACAGGTTCGACACCGCCACGCAGAAGGTGACGATCAGGCTGTCGGTGTCGGAGAGCCTGAGGACGCTCTTGCCGAAGGTCGGCGTGTAGACCGTGATGGCGTAGAACGCGATCGTGGTCATCGCCACCATCAGCATCCCGAGCCCGACGATCCGCCAGTTCCGCCCCAGGGTGCGCAATACCGTGCCCACCGGCGGGTGGACCTTGCGGGCCTGGAAGGCCGGGGTCTCCTGCAGCGAGCGCCGGATGTAGAACAGGAAGGGCACCAGCAGGCAGCCGATCAGGAACGGGATGCGCCAGCCCCAGGCATCCATCTCGGCCGGCGACAGCAGCCGGTTGAGGGCGTAGCCGATGGCCGCCGCCGCCATGATCGCCACCTGCTGGCTGCCCGACTGCCAGGCGACGTAGAAGCCCTGGCGGCCCGGGGGCGCCAGCTCGGCGAGGTAGACCGAGACGCCGCCGAGCTCGACCCCGGCCGAGAAGCCCTGGAGCAGGCGGCCGATCAGGACCAGGGCGGGCGCCAGGAGGCCGAGGGTGGCGTAGTCGGGCACCAAGGCGATCAGGACCGTGCCGGCGGCCATGATCGCCAGGGTGACGATGAGCCCCTTCCGGCGCCCGACCCGGTCGACATAGGCCCCGAGCAGCACCGCCCCCAGCGGGCGCATCAGGAAGCCGGCCCCGAAGGTCATGAAGGTCAGCATCAAGGAGGCGAACTCGTTCTCGCTGGGGAAGAACGCCTTGGCGATGGAGGAGGCGTAGAACCCGAACGCGAAGAAGTCGAACATCTCCAGGAAGTTGCCGCTCGTCACCCGCAGGACGGCGGCGGCCCGGGAGCCGCCCTGGTCGTGGTCCGGATGGCCCGCCATCGGAGCGCCTCCCCTGATACGTTCGACATTGGGTCGTTCATCCCAACGTGATCGTATTTCTTCGCCGCCGCTAGGGCGGGGGAGGGGCGGAGCGGTTTCAATGCGGGCGGCGTGTTCGGGGCGCCGCGGCGGGCTCCCTACTCGGCCGCGATCTGCGCCGGTCCGTGGCCGAGCCAGGCCGCCAGATCGGCCCGGGCCCGGTCGGTCAGCGCCTTCTTCTTGGCCACCGCCTTCTCCGGGCCCTTCAGGCGCTTTCCGCCCTCGCCCTTCGGGGCGTGGTCGAGGGGCGGGAACAGGCCGAAATTCACGTTCATTGGCTGGAACGAGCGCGGGGTGCCGGCCTCCTCGGCCGCGATGTGGCCGCCCGTGATGTGGCCGATCAGGGCGCCGAGCGCCGTGGTGGCGGGGAGGGGTTCGAGCGCTTCCCCGCGCGCCTCCGCCACCGCGAAGCGGCCGGCCATCAACCCGATGGCTGCGCTCTCCACGTAGCCCTCGCAGCCGGTGATCTGGCCGGCGAAGCGCAAGGAGGGTCGGGCCTTCAGGCGCAGGGTCGCGTCGAGGAGGCGGGGGCTGTCGAGATAGGTGTTGCGGTGGAGGCCGCCCAGCCGCGCGAACTCGGCGTTCTCGAGCCCCGGAATCGTGCGGAACACCCGGACCTGCTCGGAATAGGTCAGCTTCGTCTGGAAGCCGACCATGTTGTAGAGGGTGCCCAGCGCGTTGTCCTGGCGCAGCTGGACGATGGCGCAGGCCTTCACGGTGGGGTCGTGCGGGTTGGTCAGGCCCACCGGCTTCATCGGGCCGTGGCGCAGGGTCTCGGGGCCGCGCTCGGCCATGACCTCGATCGGCAGGCAGCCGTCGAAATAGGGGGTCGAGGCCTCCCATTCCTTGAAGCCGATCTTGTCCCCCTCGACGAGGGCCTGGATGAAGGCGTCGTACTGCTCGCGATTCATCGGGCAGTTGATGTAGTCGGCGCCCGTGCCGCCGGGCCCGACCTTGTCGTAGCGCGACTGGAACCAGGCCTTGCCCATGTCGATGGAGTCGCGGTGCACGATCGGCGCGATCGCGTCGAAGAAGGCCAGCGACTCGGCCCCGGTCAGCGCGCGGATCGCCTGCGCCAGCGTGGGCGCGGTCAGCGGCCCCGTGGCGATGATGGTCCGGCCCCAGGATTCCGGCGGCAGGCCCTCGACCTCTTCCCGCACGATCCGGATGCGCGGATGCGCCGCGATCGCGGCGGTGACGGCCTGGGCGAAGCCCTCGCGGTCGACCGCCAGCGCGCCGCCGGCGGGAACCTGATGCGCGTCGGCCGCGCGCAGGATCAGCGAGCGTAAGGTGCGCATCTCCTGGTGCAGGAGACCGACGGCGTTGCCGTTGGCGTCGTCCGAGCGGAAGGAGTTCGAGCAGACGAGCTCGGCGAAGTCGCCCCCGTGATGGGCCTCGGTGCCGCGCACCGGGCGCATCTCGTGGAGCACCACGTCGTGGCCGCTCTCGGCGATCTGCCAGGCGGCTTCCGACCCGGCAAGGCCGCCGCCGACGATATGGATAGGGCTGTCCGTCATCGGCACGGGATAAACCCGCCGGGGACTTCGATCAATGGAGGCCGATCCGGGCAGGGTTCCGGACCCGGTCCGACGCAGCCACGTGTTCTTCGCCGGTTCCGACAATCACCCGGTCATTCCGGGGCGCCGCAGGCGAGCCCGGAATCCAGAGCCGCCGCCGACAGCCAGGCCCGGCACGCCCTATGGGTCTGGATTCCGGACTCCGCTGCGCGACCGCGGAATGATGGGGGCCCGTGAAGGCCGGCCGAGGCGGCCCGGCGGACACCCGAGTTCGGAGCCCTGGCGATCTGGAATCCCCGCCGATCCGGAATCCCTGCCGATCCGGGAGGCCCCGGGTCAGTGGAGCTGGGGCGAGACCAGGAAGCGCTCGCGGTCCGAGGAGGTCACCGAGAGCTTGAGGGGCTTGCCGTCGCGCTGGATCGTCAGGGGCACCCGCACCCCGGCCTCGCCCAGCGCCCAGACCTGCCGGAAGAAGCCGGCCAGATCGGCGACGGGCTCGCCCGCCACCGCCACGATGACGTCGCCCGGACGCAGGTCGGCCGCCTCGGCCGGGCCGTCGTCCGCGAGCCCCATCACCACCACGGCGTCCTCGCCGTCGCTGGCGTAGAGGCCGAGCCAGGGGCGCACCGGCCGGTCGACGCGGCCCCGGGTGGTGAGGTCGTCGAGGATCGGGGTCAGGAGGTCGATCGGCACGATCATGTTGATGGTCTTCGGCCCCCCGGTGCCGCCCTGCTGCAGCTGCAGCGAGCCGATGCCCAGCAGCGCCCCGTCCGGGCCGATCAGCGCGGCCCCGCCCCAGTGCGGATGCGAGGGGGCGGTGAACAGGGCCTCGTCGAGGACGTATTCCCAGTAGCCGGCGAATTCCTGGCGGGCGACGATCTCGACGGCGAGGCTGCGGGCCCGGCCTCCGACCCCGGCCATCACCGCCCGGTCGCCGATCCGGACCGGGCCCGAGCGCCCGAGCTTGAGCGGCTTGATCTTCAGGTCGCCCAGGGCCTGGACGAGGCCGAAGCCCGTGACCGCGTCGAAGCCGACCACGTGCCCGGGCACCGAGCGCCCGTCATGGGTGGTGAGCCAGACCGAATCCGCCTCGGTCACGAGGTAGCCGATGGTCAGGACGAGGCCGTCCTCGCCGATGACGACGCCGTTGCCGGCCCGCTCGGTGCCCAGGGTCTCGGCCGTGAAGGCCTCGGGCGGCACCCGCGTCGAGAGCGCCACGATGGCGGTCAGCGCCTGCTCGAGGTCGTAGCCGTAATCGGCGGCCTTGGGCTGGGCGGATGCGGGGATCTTCCAGTCTCCGGGCGAGGCCATGGGGGCGTCTTTCCTGCCGTCGTGTCGGGTCATCGAGACGGGAGATAGGTCGCCGGCTCGGATTCCGACAGTCTCATGGCCTTCGATCAGGGGCGGGCGCGCAGCACCTTGCCGGGGTTGAGCAGGCCCTGCGGGTCGAGGGCGTCCTTGATCCGGCGGGCGAGCGCCATCTCCTCCGGCCGGCGGTGGCGGACGAGCTCGTCGACCCGGTACTGGCCGATGCCGTGCTCGGCCGAGATGCTGCCCCCGAACCGCGCCACGGCGTCGTGGACGATGCGGTTGATGGCCTCCGATCCGTGCTCGGGGCCGATCAGGACGTTGTAGTGGATGTTGCCGTCGCCCATGTGGCCGAAGATGTTCGGCCGGGTGCCCGGGGCGCCCGCGGCCAGGGCCTCGCCCGCCGCCGCCAGGAACTCGGGAATCGCCGGGATCGGCACCGAGACGTCGTGCTTGACGCTTCTACCGGCCCGGGCCTCGGCCTCGGTGATGTGCTCGCGCAGGGCCCAGAGGGCGGCGGCCTGCGGGCCGGATTCGGCGAGCACGCCGTCGGTGGCGTCGCCCCGCTCCAGGGCCTCGCCGAGCAGCGTCTCCACCGCGTCGCGCAGGCCCGCGAGGCTCGAGCCCGCCTCCATCAGCACGGTCCAGGGGGCCTCCGCGATGGGACTGGTCAGGCCGGCATGCTCGGCCACCAGGGCAAGGGAGTCGCCCGCGATCAGCTCGAAGGCCTGGATGGTGTCGCCGAGCGCGTCCTGCGCCGCCCGGAGCAGGCGCAGGGCCGCCGCCGGGTCCGGCACCGCCAGGAGCGCCGTGGCCGTGTGGCGCGGGCGCGGCACGAGGCGCAGGATGGCGGCGGTGACGATGCCGAGCGTGCCCTCGCTGCCGATGAAGAGCTGCTTCCAGTCGTAGCCCGCATTGTCCTTGCGCAGGGCCCGCAGGCCGTCGACCACGGTCCCGTCGGCGAGCACCACCTCGAGCCCGAGCACGAGGTTGCGGGTCATGCCGTAGCGCAGGACGTTGAGGCCGCCCGCATTGGTGGCGATGACGCCGCCGAGCATGGCCGAGCCCTCCGCCGCCAGGCTGACGGGCAGGAGGCGGCCTTGCGCCTCCGCCGCGTCCTGCGCCACCTTGAGGATGCAGCCGGCCTCCGCCTCCAGGGTCAGTCCCAGGGGGTCGACCCGGCGGACCGCGTTCATGCGGGCGAGGGACAGCACGAGCTGGGCTCCGGAGGCGTCCGGGGTTGCGCCGCCCGCAAGGCCGGTATGTCCGCCCTGGGGCACCACCGCGACGCCGGCGGCGTGGCAGGCCGCCATCACGGCGGCGACCTCGGCCGTGGTGCCCGGGCGCGCCACCGCCGCCGGCCGGCCGGGGAAGAGGCGGCGCCAGTCGACCGCGTAGGGGGCGCAATCGTCCGCGCCCGTGAGCAGGCCGCCCCGGCCGAGGCAGGATTCCAGGCGGCCGAGGAGGTCGGCGGACAGGGCGGTCTGGCTCATGGGCGGGGTCCTCGGCGGGGTCCTCGTGCGG
>NZ_JBYSXL010000007.1:57120-106365 GCF_058782155.1 Methylobacterium sp. FW306-05-D | reverse complement strand
GTCGGGCTCGGCCCGGGGGCAGGGTTCGGGGGCTCTCCCGGCAGGTTCACCCGTCGCTCCTCGCTGTCCGATCGGCCGGCAGGGCCGGTCGGTCCGAGGCATACCCGGTTCCGGATCGGAGGGCGAACGCCAGGGCGGCGTTTTCCGTCGCCCACCGCCGATATCGGCGGGACAGGACCCGCCGAGCGCCCGGGATCACGCGTGAAGCAGGCCGTGATCGACGAAGTGGACGTTCTCCGCCGTGAGCAGGGCCTTCTCGACGCCCTTGAGCAGGATCGTGTCGTGGGCCCCCAGCGCGAGCAGGGTGTCGGCGCCCGTATCCGTCATATGGGCCTGCAGGTCGGCGAAGCTCGAGACCTGGGCCTTGTCCAGCTGCAGGGTGTCGTGCCCGCTGCCCGAGCCCGCATGGAACCCCGTGATCGTGTCCCTGCCGAAGCCGGAGGCGAACACGAAGGTATCGCCGCCGAAGCTCTTGAAGGCGTCGCTCGCACCGGGCGTGGAGACCAGCGTCTGATCGGCCCGAAAGGCGGTCTGGGTGTGCGAGCCGTCCGGCTTCGTCTGGTCGACGAAGCCGATCCGGCCGTCGGCGGTGTAGCTGGCGTGCTCGGCGACATGGGCCCGGCCGGTGACGCCGCTGGAGTAGATGTCGGACGTCTTGTCCGCGTGCTGGACCACCTTCCTGACGACGGCGCCGTGGGTGTCGTAGGTCTCCAGCGTGAGATCGGTCCCGACGACCTTCTTCGACATCAGGCTGCCGTCCTCGCGGAACTGCTCCTGCAGCACGACCTTGCCGGTCTTGTCGTAGCTGGTGTGGGCCGAGGCGTAGGGCCGGTCGGTCAGGCCGTCGACGTAGAGCTCGTAGGACTTGTCGGGATGCTGCACGACCTTGCTGGTGAGCGTGCCGGAGGCGTCGTAGGTGGAGGTGACCCGGTCCCCGTCGATCAGGGCGAACGCCGTCCTGGCCTTGTCGGTCGAGACCGTTGCGGGGGCCGGGGCGGGCGCCGGGGCCTGTACGGGCGCGGTCCCGGAGACCGGAGCCGACGTGCCGGTCCCGGTCGACGCGGATGCCGGCGTCGTTCCGGTCGCGGCCTGCGATGCGGTGGAGCCCGGCCCAATCTGCGTCGCCGCGACGAGCGTCGCGCCGGCCCCGCCCGACTGCGCCGCGACGGCCTGAACGATGGAGGACGTGCCGGCGGATGCCAGGGTCGCGAATTTCTCTCCGCTTCCGAGCGTCATGCCCCAGTCGTTGTAGAGATGGGTCGCACTCGAATTTTTGTAGAAGACGTTGTTGGAATGGTAGTCGCCGTTCTGCTTGAAGAAGGAGTCGCCGGCGTTCAGGTAGATGGCGTTGTCGTGCAGCGACAGCTGACCGGGCTTGTAGTCCACATCCATGAAGACGCTCGCCGACTGCTTCAGGCTGTTGTTCTGCTCGACGACCGTGTTGTGGCTCACATCGACGTTCTTGAACGTGCTGGCGAAGGCTCCGCCGCCGTTGTGCAGGGAGAGAAAGCCGCCGTTGTTCAGGCTGACGTTGTTCGAGATCGAGATGTTGGTCAGGGCGCTCTTGAACCCGCCCGCCTCGAGGAAGCCGTCGCTGTTCTCGACCCAGTTGTTGTGGATCTTGATGTTGTTCATCGAGCCGAACAGCTCGATGCCGCCGCCATCATGGCCGTAATCGAAGCTCGATGCTTTGGCGTTGACGATCTTGGTGTACGAGACCTCGTTGTTGCTGTTGGCGATCATCACCCCGACGGCGCCGTAATCGTCGTCGTAGACGTTGGCCGTGTTCTTGATCATCTTCAGGTCGTGGAAGTAGCTGCGCGTGACGAGGTTGTCGGTGCCGCTGAGCATCACGCCTTCGCCGACCTTGCTCGCCTCGACGTTCTGAATCGTGATGTGGCTGGCGGACTTGCTGACGT
The DNA here is from genome assembly GCF_058782155.1 of Methylobacterium sp. FW306-05-D. Lineage (NCBI taxonomy): Bacteria > Pseudomonadati > Pseudomonadota > Alphaproteobacteria > Hyphomicrobiales > Methylobacteriaceae > Methylobacterium > Methylobacterium sp. FW306-05-D. The sequence continues at coordinate 104,446 of NZ_JBYSXL010000007.1, read as the reverse complement.
TGACCCCGGCCTGTCCGGCGCCGGTGATGTTCAGCCCGTCGATGACGACATACTTGGCGTTGCCGACCAGGATGCCGTCGGAATAGCCCGTGGCGGTGTTGGTGATCGTCGGGGCGGGGCCGGTGCCGTAGGTGGTGAAGGTGATGGGGGCCTTCTCGGTGCCCGATGCGCTGATTGTGAGTGCGCCCGTGCCGGCGGCCGAGGTGGTGTAGGCGGTGCCGGCCTTGAAGGCGACGGTGTCACCGGCCTGGAGCTTGAGCTTGTTGACCGCCTCCAGGCTGGTCAGGGGCGCGTCGGCCGAGAGGCCGCTCTTGTTCGAGCCGCCGGTGAAAGAAGAGTCGACGTAGTAAATCGTCATCGCGCTTTTCGCTCTGGATCAGAAGAAGGCCGGATGACTTGGGTGTACCTTGGGTGAATTGCGCTCCAGTCATGAAAGTAACTAAACTTCGACAAGTTAATTCAGAGTACGTTAACCGTGGTCTTTACTGCATAAGATCGAGGGCCTTCCGGGCCATTTCTTCCCGGGAGCGGTAGTTGCTTTGCCCATCCGTGGGTTGTGACAAGGCTCCCGTCGCGAGCAGCGGACGCACCAAGCCCTTGATGTCAAAGGAGTCTCTACGCGCCGGTCTTCGGTGGTCCGAACCGGGGGCTCCCGGCGCAACGCGAAACGCGCCCGCGATCGAATCACGACCGCGTTTCTGTGGATATTTCGATTTTCGGGTTGCAGGCCTGTCGACGACAGGAGCTCGCGCCGGATCGCGGCGCGATTACGGAGTCCTGTCCGGGTTCGATCCGGCCCGGATCACTGGTTTCCGATCGAGGGACCGCCGGCAGCGCCCCCGGTGCCGGGCGGGCCGCTCGTGGGGGTGCCGCCGATGATCAGGCCGGGCGTGCTGCCCGGAACGGAGGCCGGGCTCGGATTGCCCGGGATGGCGGGCGACGGCCGGGAGGTCGGGCTGCCGGCTTCCGGAAGCTCGCCGGGCCCCCGCGTGGGCGGCGTCACGCCGGTATTGCCCGCGCCCCCCGTGGGCGCCAGCGGCTCGGCCAGAGCGGGACCGCAGAGACAGAGTCCCAGGGCTGCCGTGCGTACCAGGGTCCAGGGGGTCATCGGTGCATCCGTTCCGTCGCGCTTCGTGACGCAACCGCCCAGACCCGCGGAAGTTCACGGCGCCGGCGGATGCGCGCCGTAGCCCGACGGCTTCCTCAGGTGATGCGTCAGGGTGGCGGCATCGGCAGTCACGCCATTGGCTTCGAGGTCGCCGCGCACCCGCTCCACGAGGTCCTGTTGCGGAACGCCCTGGACGACCGAGGCCAGGAGTTCGTCCGCATAGGCGGCGGCGCTGCGCGGGTCGACGCCGAGCACGTCGGCGGCGTAGGCGGCCAGCGACCGGACGCCCTGGCACTGCGCCAGGAACCGCGCTTCCTCGGCGCGAACGAACAGCATCTCGGCCGCGCGTTCTCGCTCCTCGAAAAACCGGGACATGCCCGTCTCCTTCCCATCAATATTGGCCAAGCTTTGTTCGCCGGCTTCTCAGCACAGATCTAATGTCGGCACGGCTGGCCTGCCTTTACAAAGATCAAGGTTCGGTCCGCGCGCGGCGAAGACCGCCGCACTCACGGAAGAATCATCGCGTCGACGCTTGGCGCGCGGGAGCCTCGTGGCCCATCTTCCGCGGCGGCACCCCGGACGGCCGCACCAGGACGGAGACGGGAATTCGGCCGCCCGCACGTGGTGCTCCGGCCGAGCTTGGCGTATGGCCCGGGGACTCGCGGAACGGGAGCGGCGTTGGAACAGGCATTGCTCTCATGGATCGGCGCCCTGACGTCGATCCGGACCGAGGTCTTCTGGATCCTGGGCGCCAGCCTCTCGGGCCTCGTCAGCATCCACGTGCTGCTGCGCAAGCGCGAAGTCGGCGCGGCCATCGGCTGGATCGGCCTGGTCTGGCTGGCGCCCCTGTTCGGCAGCGCGCTCTACGCCCTGTTCGGCGTCAACCGGGTCACCCGGCGGGCGCAGAAGCTCGGCATCAAGCCGTCCCAGGCGACTCCGCCGCGCGACGACGGCGGGACGCCCGCCCCCGTCCTTCCGGAGCGTTTCCGACCCCTCGACCAGGCGGTCCGGCGCATCACCTCGCTTCCCCTCGAGGCGGGCAACCGGATCGCGACGCTGCGCAACGGCGATGCGGTCTATCCCGCGATGCTGGAGGCCATCGGCGCGGCCCGGCACTCGATCGCCCTGTCGAGCTACATCTTCCGCAAGGACGAGATCGGCCGCGCCTTCCTCGACGCGCTGGAGGCGGCCCATCAGCGGGGCGTCGCCGTCCGGGTCCTCGTGGACGGCATCGGCAGCGGCTACTTCTTCGCCTCGGTCTATGGCGGCCTGCGCCGCCGGGGCGTGCCGGTCGGGCGCTTCATGCATTCCGTCCTGCCCTGGCGGATGCCCTTCCTGAACCTGCGCACCCACAAGAAGCTGCTCATCCTCGACGGGACGCTCGCCTTCACGGGCGGCATCAACATCGCCGACGAGAACCGGCTGGCGACCCGTCCGCCGGAGCCGGTGCGCGACGTCCACTTCCGGATCGAGGGGCCGGTCGTGACCCAGCTCACGGCCGCCTTCGCCAGCGACTGGGCCTTCGTGATGGACCAGGAGCTGGAAGGCCCGGCCTGGTTCCCGCCGCTGCCCCCCCGCGGCGAGACCCAGGCCCGGGTCGTCTCCTCGGGCCCGGACGCGGACCTGCGCAAGATCGAGCTCGTGGTGCTCGAGGCGATCACCTGCGCCCGGACCAGCATCCGCCTGATGACGCCCTACTTCCTGCCGAGCGAGGTGCTGGTGAGCGCCCTCTCGCTGGCGGCCCTGCGCGGCCTGACGGTGGACGTCATCATCCCGATGGAGAGCGACCACGCGGTCGTCGACTGGGCGACCCGGGCCCACGTGGACCCGCTCCTGCGCAGCGACGTGCGGATCTGGCTCGACGACCCGCCCTTCGACCACGCCAAGCTCCTCGTCGTCGACGATGCCTGGTGCTTCATCGGCAGCGCCAACTGGGACACCCGCAGCTTCCGCCTGAACTTCGAGCTGAACGTCGAGGTCTATGATCCCGGGCTCGCCCGGCACCTCGACGCCTTCATGCGGGAGAAGATGAACGTCCGGCTGACGCGCGAGGACCTGTCGCGGCGCGGTCTGCCCGTCCGGCTGCGCGACGCAGGCGTCCGATTACTCCTGCCATACCTTTGATGCGTTCCGGCTCCGCTCCCTCCTGCCGGGCGACCTCGTGGGTGGGGGCGAGGTGCACGATGATCGGACGGTGGTCCGAGGCGCCCCGCGGCAGCACGCTGCGCCCGTGGCAGGTCAGCCCGCGCACCAGGCAGCGGTCGAGCCGCAGGGGCACCACCCGCGCCATGGCGTGGGTCGGCAGGCGCGGGCCGACGTCGCGGAAGCCCGGCAGGAGCGTCGGCCCGACGAGGTTGTAGTCGCCGATCACGGCGGCCCGGTCCGGCAGGCTCTGCTCGATGCAGCGCAGCTGGCGCCGGTTGAGCATCTGCCCGTGCGAGAGGTGCACGTTGGCGACGCCGAACTCGCCGAGATCGATCACCTGGCTCACCCGGTCGAACATCGCCCCCGCGGGCAGCTCGATCGCCTTCGGGGGGGTGGCAAACGGCGTCGGGCTCCAGACGGCGAGGCCATGGATGCGCCCCGGCATCTGCGCCCAGGCATAATGGCCGCCGACCTTGGCCTGGAGGGCCTCGATGTCCTTGGTCGCCTCCTGCATCAGCACGAGGTCGGGCTGCTCGCGCTCGATCAGCACGGCGATGCCGGCGACATTCGCGCCGACCCGCCGCAGGAGGTTCCAGCTGACGATCTTGCGAAGGCCGGGCCGGTCCTGGCCCGGACGCCCGTGGGAATTCTGGAGGGCACGGGCGGTCAGGCGCGCGAGGCGGCGATCGTTCAGCATCGTCCCATAGGTGGGTCAGGCGCGCCCGGCGGAAAGCCCAGGCCGGAACGCGGTCGGGGGCTTTTGCGCCTCACGGCTTCGGGAGCGCCGCTCACGCCTCCATGAGCGCCGCGACATGCGCGGCCGTGGATTCGGCCAGACCCTTGAGGTCGTAGCCGCCCTCCAGCAGGGAGACGATCCGCCCGTCGCAGGCCTGTTCCGCGACCTCCATCACCTGGCGCGTCGCCCAGGCGAAGTCCTCCGCCTCCAGCATCAGGTTGGCCAGGGGATCGCGCCAATGGGCATCGAAGCCCGCCGAGAGGATGATGAGGTCGGGCCGGAAATCCTTGAGCCGCGGCAGGATGCGCGACGTGAACGCCTCGCGGAAGCGCTCGCCGTCGGCGCCGGGCTTCAGGGGCGCGTTGACGATCGTGTCGTGGTCCCCGGATTCCGAGACGGCGCCGGTGCCGGGATAGAGCGGCATCTGGTGGGTGGAGCAGAACAGCACCGAGGGATCGGCCCAGAAGATGTCCTGGCTGCCGTTGCCGTGGTGCACGTCCCAGTCGACGATGGCGACGCGGTCGACCCCGTGCACCGTCCGGGCGTGACGGGCGGCCACCGCGGCGTTGTTGAACAGGCAGAAACCCATGGCGCGGGTGCGCTCGGCATGGTGCCCCGGCGGGCGCATGGCCGAGAAGGCGTTCCGGGCCTGACCCGCCATGACCGCATCGACCCCCTGGACCGCGGCGCCGACGCCGCGCAGCACGCAGTCCATGGTGCCGGGCGACAGCACCGTGTCGGAATCGACGTGGACCAAGCCCTCCACGGGCGCCGCCGCCACCATGGCCCGCACCCATTCCTCCGGATGGGCCAGCGCGACGGTCTCCAGGCTCGCCGGTTCCGGCGCCCGGCGGTCGAGGGCCGCGAAGGCCTCCGTGCCGAGGGCCTCCTTGACCGCCAGCATCCGCTCGGGCCGCTCGGGATGCCCGTGCGGCGTCCGGTGCCCGAGGGCGGCGTCGTGGCTGAAGAGGATGGTCATGCGGCACTCCCGAGCCTGCGTCTCAGCGTGGTATACCAGATGGACCGCGGGAGGCCAGCGCTGCGATGCGCGGAGGCGCCCGCATCCCTCTCAGAAGGTCGGCGGGGTGCAGGCGCTCACCACCTCGCAGGCGACCGGACCGACGCAGCGGAAGCGGTGCGGCCGGCGGCTCTCGAAGGAATAGGCGTCGCCCGGCCCGAGGATGCGGCGCTCGGAATCCACCGTCACCTCCAGGCGCCCCGACAGGACGATGCCGCCCTCCTCGCCCTCGTGGACCAGGGGCACCCGGCCGGTATCGGCGCCGGGCTCGTAGCGCTCCTTCAGGAGTTGCAGGCCGCGCCCGAACAGGTTGTCGCCCACCTGCCGGTAGGAGATCGGCCCCTTGCCGATCTCGGTGAGTTCGTCGGCCCGGTAGAACGCCTTGCGCGGGCGCTCCGGCTCCACGGCGAAGAACTCGGACAGCCCGATGGGAATGCCGTCGAGGATGCGCTTGAGGGCGCCGACCGAGGGATTCACGCCGTTCGATTCGATGAGCGAGATCGTCGAGTTCGGCACGCCGGTACGCTTGGCGAGCGCCCGCTGCGACAGGCCGTGCAGGGTGCGGATGGTGCGCAGGCGCGCGCCGAGATCGATGCTCATCGGTAGCCCTTGGAAACCCTTGGGGTCGCCCCTCGGGCGGGCCGCCCTGTTAGGGATGTTCAGGATTCACCGACATTGCCCCTGCCGGCCCCATCTTTTCAAGGACATCGCGCGCGAAAGAAAAGGACTTGTTCGTCCCGCGCAATCAGCGCCTCCTCCGGGTCCATAGACGTCCCCACGGGAGGATCGCCATGGATCACCACCACGCCGCCAATGCCCCCGGGCTGGACGCCTACTGGATGCCGTTCACGGCCAACCGGCAGTTCAAGGCGGCACCGCGGATGCTCGCCTCGGCCAAGGGCATGCACTACACGGCCAGCGACGGGCGCAGCGTCCTCGACGGCACCGCCGGCCTCTGGTGCGTGAATGCCGGGCACGGGCGCCAGGGCATCGCCTCGGCGGTGGAGCGCCAGCTCACCACCCTCGACTTCGCGCCCTCGTTCCAGATGGGCCACCCGGCGGCCTTCGACTTCGCCGAGCGCCTCGCCGCCATCGCGCCGGGCGGCCCGGAGGCGGGGCTCGACCGGGTGTTTTTCACCGGCTCCGGCTCCGAATCCGTGGACACCGCCCTGAAGATCGCGCTCGCCTACCAGCGCGCCATCGGCCAGGGCACGCGCACCAAGCTGATCGGGCGCGAGCGTGGCTATCACGGCGTGGGCTTCGGCGGCATCTCGGTGGGCGGCCTCGTCAACAACCGCCGCGTCTTTCCGCTGCTGCCGGGCGTCGACCACCTGCGCCACACCCACGATCCGGAGCGCAACGCCTTCTCGAAGGGCCTGCCCGCGCACGGGGCGGAGCTGGCCGACGATCTCGAGCGCCTCGTGGCGCTCCACGGGGCCGAGACCATCGCGGCCTGCATCGTCGAGCCGGTGGCCGGCTCCACCGGCGTGCTGCTGCCGCCGACGGGCTACCTGGAGCGCCTGCGCGCCATCTGCGACCGGCACGGCATCCTGCTGATCTTCGACGAGGTCATCACCGGGTTCGGCCGCCTCGGCACCCCCTTCGCCACCGACTATTTCGGCGTGGTGCCCGACCTCGTCACCACCGCCAAGGGGCTCACCAACGGCACGCTGCCCATGGGCGCGGTGTTCTGCAAGCGCACCGTCCACGACGCCCTGATGCACGGGCCGCAAGCCGTGATCGAGCTGTTCCACGGCTACACCTATTCGGGGCACCCGGTGGCCTGCGCGGCCGGCCTCGCAACCCTCGATATCTACGCGGCCGAGGGCCTTCTCACCCGCGGGGCGGAGCTCGCCGAGGACTGGGCCGGCGCCATGCACGACCTGCGCGGCGCAAAAAACGTCATCGACATCCGCACCATTGGCCTCGTCGCCGGCATCGAGCTGGCGCCGCGACCGGGCGCGACCGGCGCGCGGGCCTACGACGTCTTCGTCGACTGCTTCGAGCGCGGCCTGCTCGTCCGGGTCACCGGCGACATCGTCGCCCTGTCGCCACCGCTCATCGTCGAGCGCGACCAGATCGACACCATGGCGTCGATCCTCGGCGACGCCATCGCCCGCGCCGCCTGAACTCTTCCGACTCTCCGTCCGTCAGGATTCCCGATGCCCACCGCGATTTCCCACTTCATCGGCGGCCGGACCGTTCCCGGCACGGCCACGCGCTCCGCCCCCGTCTTCAACCCGGCCACCGGCGAGGAGACCGGCCGGGTCGCCCTGGCCGATGCGGCGGACGTGGACGCGGCGGTGGCCGCCGCCAAGGCGGTCGCCCGCACCTGGGCGCTGACGCCGCCCCTGCGCCGCGCCCGCATCCTCAACGCCTTCCTGCGCATCGCGGAAGACCGCACCGACGAGCTCGCCGCCCTGATCACCGCCGAGCACGGCAAGGTGCTCTCCGACGCCAAGGGCGAGATCCAGCGCGGCCTGGAAGTGGTCGAGTTCGCCACCGGCATCCCGCAGCTCCTCAAGGGCGAGGTCACCGAGAACGTCGGCACCCGCGTCGACAGCCATTCCCTGCGCCAGCCGCTGGGCGTGGTGGCCGGCATCACGCCGTTCAACTTCCCCGTCATGGTGCCGATGTGGATGTTTCCCGTCGCCCTGGCCTGCGGCAACTGCTTCGTGCTGAAGCCCTCCGAGCGCGATCCCTCGCCCGCCCTGCTGGTGGCGGCCTGGCTCAAGGAAGCGGGCCTGCCCGACGGCGTCTTCAACGTGGTGAACGGCGACAAGGAGGCCGTGGACGCCCTCCTGCACCACCCCGACGTGGCCGCGGTCAGCTTCGTCGGATCGACCCCGATCGCGAAGTACATCTACGCCACCGCCACCGCGAACGGAAAGCGCGCCCAGTGCCTGGGCGGCGCCAAGAACCACATGATCGTCATGCCGGACGCCGACATGGACCAGGCCGTGGACGCGCTGATGGGGGCGGCCTACGGCTCGGCCGGCGAGCGCTGCATGGCGATCTCGGTGGCCGTGCCGGTGGGCGAGAAGATCGCCGACGCCCTGGTCGCCAAACTCATCCCGAAGGTGCGGGCGCTGAAGGTCGGACCCGGCACCGATCCCGATTCGGAAATGGGCCCCCTCGTGACGAAGGTCCACCGCGACAAGGTTAGTGGCTACATCGATGCCGGCGTGGCGGAAGGGGCCGAGTTGCTGGTCGACGGGCGCGGCCTGAGCCTGCAGGGCTACGAGGGCGGCTACTTCCTCGGCGGCACCCTGTTCGACCGGGTCACTCCCGAGATGTCGATCTACCGGGAGGAGATCTTCGGGCCCGTCCTGGCGGTCACCCGGGCACCGGACTACGCGACCGCCGCCCGGCTCATCAACGAGCACGAGTTCGGCAACGGCACCGCGATCTTCACCCGCGACGGCGACGCCGCGCGCGAGTTCGCCCACGGGATCGAGGTCGGGATGGTGGGCATCAACGTGCCGATCCCGGTGCCGATGGCGTTCCACTCCTTCGGCGGCTGGAAGGCCTCGCTGTTCGGCGACCACGCCATGCACGGCCCCGAGGGGGTGCGCTTCTACACCCGCCTGAAGACCATCACGACGCGCTGGCCCACCGGCATCCGCGCCGGCGCCGACTTCGTCATGCCGACGATGGAATAGCCGCTCCGGCCGGGGACGCCCTTGGCCCTCAGGGCCGTGGCGTCCTCGAGCCCGGCTGCTGGCGCAGCATGAACAGCTTGCCCATCAGCGCGGCCATCTCGCTCTGACGGGCGACGCCGAGTTTCTCGAAGACCCGCCGCAGCACCGTGCGGGCGGTGTTCTGCGTGATGCCGAGGGTGGCCGCCGCATCGGCCGGCGCCGTCCCGGACCCGACGAGGGCGGCCAGGCGCGCCTCGCCCAGGGTCAGGTGAAACAGGTCGCGCACGACAGCCGGGTCGAATGGCCGGCTCCGGGCCTGGTCGGTCACCAGCACGATGACGCTCGCGGTCTGCAGGGCCGGACCCTCGATCGGCGTCCGGAGCGGGACGATCTGGAGGATCAGGCTGCGGTCGCCGTCGGGCAGGATCAGGGCCGGGCCGACGTGCCCGTCGCCTGTGGTCCCGTCACCCCCTCCCCCGATCCCGACGCGGCCGAGCTGCTGAGCCAGGGCGCGCCGGGCCGCCCCGTCGCCGAGTTCGAGCCGCCCCGCCGCCAGGGAGAGGCTGCCGCCCAGGAGGTCCTGCGCCGTCTGGTTGGCGAACAGGACCTGTCGGTCGGCGTCGAGAACGAAGACGCCGCAATCGATCCGGTCCAGCGCCTGCGCGAATCCGAGACGCTCGGCCTCGGCATCCATCAGCCGGATCGACAGGCTCAGGGCGCGCTCCACGTGCCGGCTGAGGGCGAAGAGCTGCTCCTGCAGCGCGTCCGAATAGGCCGGCTTGTCCTTGTCCCGCAGGAGCGAGAGGATGACGCTCACCTCCGGGTGGGGCGAGACCGGCACCGCCATGCCCCAGAGGATGCCGTGCGGCAGCAGGAACCGCTGATAGATCGGCAGGGTGGCGATCTCGTCGGCGCTGAAGAGCTGGTGGTCGGCCTGCACGTCGCGGTGGCCGTTGGCGATCGCGTGGAAGACCCGCTCGGCCCGGACGTCGAGGTGCTGCCAGTTCCGGTCGTATTCCTGGGCCATCGAGACGAGTTGCGGCGAGACGATCGCCCCGAACCGATGATTCCGATGCTGGTACAGAAGCAGTGCGCCCCGAGAATCGAGCAGTTCAGCGATCGACCGAAGCGCCTCCGGCCATCGATCGGGCGCGGACGCGGCGCCATAGATGGCTTCGATGACAAGGTTCCACGCCGCCAGATGCATCGGTCGTCCAGCAATCGAAATCTTTTCCGGGCGCGCCTGATCTCAAGCCGCCAGGATATGCAGCTTAGATCAGATTTTCGATCGAGGAGTATAGACTTCTGGATGTGCGAGTGCGCCTTGTGAAGGATTCCGAGACGGACGCCTGCCGAAAGGCCTTCGCCTGCGTGCCGGGCGGGAGGGGCCGGACAGGGCATCGTGATTTGGTTTCCGGCCGCGGATGCGGTTTGCTCGGCGGCATGCGGACGAGGGGGTCAGCCCCGTCACGATCGCGTCGGGGACGAACCGGGGGCGGGACGCTCGGACCGGATGGACAGGGTGTTCGGGATCATGGTCAGGGCGGCTCCGGAACACCTCCGCGACCTCGGGTGCCTCGACGGGCCCGGACGCGCCGGGAAAGATCCGTCGTGACCAGCGCGGTGGTGATCGGCGCCTCCGGCGGCATCGGACGGGCGCTCGTCGACGCGCTCGCGGCCGACCATGCCGACCGGCCCCTGTTCGCCCTGTCGCGCTCGGGCCGGTCCTTCCCTGCGCCGATCCACGCCGGGCGCATCGATCTTACCGACGAGGCTTCGATCGCCGAGGCCGCCGAGGCCGTGGCGCGGGTGGCGCCGCCGGGCCTCGTCATCGTCGCCAGCGGGCTGCTCCATCAGGCCGGCCTCTCTCCCGAGAAGACGTTCCGAAGCATCGACCCGGCGGCCATGGCCACCGTGTTCGCCGTCAACACGATCGGTCCGGCCCTGGTGGCCAAACACTTCCTTCCCGTGACGCCCCGTGCTGGGCGAAGCGTCTTCGCCGTCCTGTCGGCGCGCGTCGGGTCCATCGAGGATAATCGGCTCGGCGGCTGGTACAGCTATCGTGCGTCGAAAGCCGCGCTGAACCAGATCCTGCGCACCCTCGCCATCGAGGTCAGGCGGACGCATCCCGAGGCCATCATCGCCGGGCTTCATCCCGGCACGGTGACGACGCCCCTGTCCCGGCCCTTCCGCCCCGACACGAACGCCCCCGGGCTGTTCACGCCGGAAGCGAGCGCATCGCATCTCCTGGCCGTGCTTGCCAGGCTGGAACCAGCCGATTCCGGCGGTGTCTTCGCCTGGGACGGTCAGCGCATCCCGGCCTGAGACAGACGTGTGCGCCGGGCGTGGACCCTGCGTGCGGCCCCGCTCCGCCCGCGACGCTCGACGCCTGCCCGAACGGCCCTGGATCTGCCCGTCTCGGGATTCGGATCGCTGGCCGGAACGATGCGCACCCTGACCCGTTTGGCGTGAGCGGACCCCACGCCCATGCGGGAAGGAACGACACGTCCATGCTGGTGTTTCTGCGCTTCCTGCGCGCTTGGACGCTCCTGTCCATCCCGGCCGGCATCGTGCTCGGAAAGCTGCTCAAGGCGAACCGTAGGGCGATGGAACGGCCGTCCGATCGCTCCTAGCCCACCGCAGCTGGAACCGGGCGTGCTCCGGCGCCCCGAGGGCCCGCAGGGGGATGCCGGCAGGTGCCGTCCGAACCGGAAGCTTTTAGCCTCGCCACGCGAGGCGCGCGCGGCCTTGCGGGCGACCCGACCGATCCCCTCCCTCCGTGCTCCGGGGGCGTCCGACACGTCGTGCCGGAATCCGGAGCCAGGAGACCTGGGCGTTCGAAACCCGGGACGGCGACCTAACGATCGCCACCCCGCCCGGCGACCGCGGATCGGCTGCGAAAACGATCGTCGTTCGAGGCATCGGAGGTCGCCGCTTGCGGGACGACACCGCAGGCCTTGCAGTACGCCTGGATCAACTTGGGAACCTGATGCTGCCAGGACAGGCTGTTCACGACCCGCTCGCGGCCGATCGCGCCCATAGCGTCGCGCTTGTCAGGATCGTCGAGCAGAGAGACGATCTTCTCGGCGAAATCGATCGGATCGTTCGATTTCGCATAGAGCGACGACCCTTCTGCGGACCGGCGCCCTTCCGTGACGTCGAACTGAACGATCGGCTTGCCGAGTGCCATGTACTCGATGATCTTGTTCATGGTCGACTTGTCGTTCATCGTGTTCACCCGGTCGGGGTTCACGCAGACGTCGGACGTGGAGATGATTTCGAACAGATCCTGATCCGGGATCCGCCCCGTGAAGACGACGTAGTCTTCGAGGCCCATGGTCCGAGCCTGCTCCTGCAAGGATTTCAAGCTCGATCCGCCACCGACGAGGCAGAACAGAACGTCCTGACGCCCCATGGTGAAGATCATGTGCGCGGCCGCCTCCAGAAGGAGGTCGATGCCCTCCTGATCTCCCATGACGCCGAGATAGCCGACCATGTGCTGGCGCCCGCGGCGCAGGGCCGGGTTCGGCGGGAGCAGCTGGAGGCGTCGCAGATCGGGACCGCTCCGGACGATGAAGACCCGATCGGGCGCCATGCGGCCACGTTCGATCGCGATCTGCTTGTAGCTTTCGTTCGTTGCGATCGAGACGTTCGCGAATGCGAAGGTCAGCCGCTCGAACAGGATCATCAGGCGCCAGAAAAACCCCCGGCGGCCGAATTTGGCCTCGTAGAGTTCAGGGTTGATGTCGTGGTGATCGAAGATGAAGGCCTTGCCTAGGAGCTTGAACTGCAACGCGACGAGGAAGATCAGGTCGGGAGGGTTGCAGGCATGGATGACGTCGAAGCCGTGCTTGAACAGGATCTTCCAGGCCAGACGACTTTCATGGAACAGGGCAACCCCGTATTCGCGCAGATAGCCCAGGGCGTTCTCGGCATCGGACGGGAGCGGATGCCGGTAGACATGCACGCCTTCGAGACACTCGTAGGGTGCCTCGAATCCCTTCCCCATCGGGCTGATGACCGAGACCAGCGCCCCAGCCTCGTTGAGCGCACGCGCCTCCTGCCAGACGCGCCGATCGAACGGCACCGGCAGGTTTTCCACGATGATGAGAACGCGTTTCCCTTTGAGCTGCATGGCCTCTTCCATTCCCAACCAGATCTCGAACAAGCCTCAGGAGGGACTTACTTCAGTCGACTGATGTCGAGGATAATCGGATCGCGAAGATTGAGATCCGAGCCCCGTCCGTTCGTATCGATCACAATGTCGAACGGCTCACGCTCCGCGTGCTCACGCGAAACGAGGATGTTGGGCAGCTCGGGCAGGTAGGACACCGCGTAACCGAGGTTCTGACCGACCAGATTGTCGGGCTTGAGGAAGGGATCGTAGACGGCGAGCCCGTACCCGCCTTGGAGCAGCTTGCGCGCGAGATCGATGTGGGGGCTCTCGCGAAGATCGTCGCTGTCGCTCTTGAAGGCCAGACCCAGCATCAGCACTTTCGCACCCGGCTTCAGCCCTTGCGTGCAGTACGTGAACAGGAAGTGCTTGTGCGCTTCGTTCGACCGGATCAGCGCATCGACGACCGGCGTGTTCGCGCCGACATCGCCCGAGATGTACTGAAGTGCCCGCACGTCCTTGGGCAGGCAGGAGCCGCCGAACGGGCCGCCGGGACGCAGATAGTAGGGAGAGATGTTGAGCTTGGTGTCCGACACGAAGATCTTATGGACGAGGCGCGTGTCGATGTTCAGCTGGACGCACACCCGACCGATCTCGTTGGCGAACGCGACCTTGAGAGCGTGGAAGGTGTTGTCGACGAACTTCGTGAACTCCGCATCGCGGAAGCGGGTGTAGAACGTCGGCGCCGTGATTCCCTCGTTCATCTGCTCGAGGCGCGCGCAGGGCTCGCCGTCCGCCGTGCCGACGACGATCTTCGGCGGATCGAAGTAGTCCTCGATCGCGGTCGATTCGCGGAGGAATTCCGGATTGTAGACCAGCTCCACGGCATCGACCTTGTCGCCCAGGACGAACTTGAAGATCGGCTGGATCAGCTCATCGATCGTGCCGGGACGAATGGTGCTTCGGTAGACAACCGTGAGCGGAACCGTGCGGCCGGATCGGAGCGAGGTCGCGATCTGACGCGACACCTCTGCGATGAAACTCATGTTGTGAGATCCGTCCGCGGCACTTGGGGTGCCGACGCAGACGATCGCGATGTCGCACTGCTCGAGTTCGGTGCTCACCGCCGTGACGCACTTCAGCCGGTTGTCCTTCAGAGCGGCGCGAAGAAGATCTTCGATGCCGGGCTCGAGAATAGGCGACCGCCCCTCGTTGACCTGGCGCACTTTATCGCTGCTGACGTCGACTCCGATCACCTCGTGCCCTTGCCGCGTCAGGCAGGCTGTTGTCGTAAGTCCAACGTAGCCAAGTCCAAATACAGCAATACGCATCAGGTAGCTCCGACAATCCTCGAGTCACAACTCGACATTGCATCAAGTCTTAGATTTTTTTAGCGTTGGTCACGCACGTCATAGGCGAACCCCCCCGGGAATGCAAAAACCGATCCCGCCCGGTCGAGTAGGGTCAGACAACATCGGCTCAGCGCCCGAAGGGATCATTTGCCTGAACCGCGAGAGATCTGTTTTGCCCGTATGTCATGATTCTGTCTCCAAACGATGACGCAGGACTTCACATGGCGGCCCAGCATCCGAGCAAAATTCGCGCCAGAGGATCACGATCTTCATGATTAGCCTGAACCGACAGTCTTGACATCTACAGATGAGTTGCAAAAACGCATGTCGGGGCTTGTCACACAGGAAAAATACTTCGCTTCCTCGCAGAGCGAATCATCCGATGAAGTGCGGATCGTCTCGGCCCTCGGAAGTCGTCCACGCATCGCCGCCTCCGATCCTGTGCCTCCGGCGACGCACACATCGCCGTTATCGATGGAAATCCTTCGTCCGCGACGTCAGCAAACGCGAATGGGACTCGAACAAAACCTCGACACCGAATAGGGCCTTGGGGTGCAGCGGCATGCAGAGCAACGGAACCGCTACGAGCTTTGCAAATTCACGATCAAGCCGACCAGTTCAGTTGTCGCAACAGACTGACTTCCTATCCGGAGGACCGCACGCCGTCCCGATCTAGACCTCCGCGAAGGGCGATCCACCTCACTCTGAGACATTCGCGCGGCCGGCCTCACCCGTATTTTTGCATATGAGTGCAGAATTAGCAGTTTTTTTTCAGCGCGGCAACGCGGTTGCTGCGGCGCAACACCCGCGCAGCGCACATCGCGATCTGTCGAGATCAAATCCTCGCAGCCTGGCGCCCATCGTGCGTCGCGGCTCGTCATCGGATGGCCGATCGGATGGACCGCCAATACTCGGTCCCATTCGGCGATCCGCGCACCGCCTGGTTTCGCGCTCTTCGCTGCGGGCCTTGGTCGAATGAGCGCCGGTGGAACGCGCAGACCTGCCGAAGACCCGCGGATCGCGCCACCCGGACCCGGGTGAACCCCGATGATCTTTGCAGCGGATCGGCGGCCGGTCTCCCGGCGTCCCGAGCCACGAGACCGGGACCGGCCATTCTTCGTGTCCCAAGTGCGTGTACCCCTGTGAGTCGACGAAAGCAGCACGGCCTCCTCCTCGGCCGCGCGCCGCCGCGCGCGGGGACGCGGCACGGCTCAACGAACTGGTGAGAAACGCGCGGTATACAGGGCCCGAAATACACGGCGCATCCGTCGAGGTCGCGCCATCCGGACAGGGAGATTGCGGGTGAGTGCCGCTCCAGCGTCATCGATCGGGGCCGCGACGCCCACCGACCGGCTGCCCGAGCTGTCGCGGCTGGCCGCCCTCCTCGCGCGGACGGTGCTGGAGGACCAGATCCAGGGCCGTCCCAGTCCCGACGACCAGATCCGGTTCCTGCTCGACGCGGCCCTGCTGCTGAACGAGTACGGCATGGACCTGCCGTCTCCCCTCGACCAGATCATGCAGGACGCCAGCGCGCCGAAGGCGCCTGAGCCGGCGGCCGTCGTGCCGGCGCCGGTCGAGGCGCAGGACGACGACGCGGGGCGCCTCGCCTGGCTGCTGCGCCCGTTCCAGGGCGCCAAGGGCTGAGGCCGCCTCAGGGCAGGCTGTAGCCCGGCTTCTTGAACAGGGTCTCCGGCCGGCCGACGATCTCGGGGCGGTAGACCTGCGATTCCCAGTCGGCCTGGGCGACATCCTCGATCGAGACCGAGACCGCGCGCTCGGCGCTGCCGGCGCTGGCCATGAGGGCGGCCGCGAGGGCCTCGGCGATCTCCGCCTTCTGCGCGTCGGTCTTGCCCGGGTACATCTTCACGGTCACGTGCGGCATGGGTCCGGTCCTGCAGGCTGATGGCGGAGGGAGGACCGCCGGGAGCGGTCGCCCGGGTCCATGCCAGGGCGGGACCGGACCGGCAAGGCAGCGCCCGGGATCATCCCGCCGGATCATCCCGCCGGACGCTTCCACGCGCGCCGATCGATGCCGTCCGGGCATCGATCGATCCGGCCTTCGCATTGGACGCCCCCGATTGCCGCCGATACCCCTGTGGTCAAACGCGTCTTCGCTCGACGAAGTCCGGCATCAAATAAAATATCGGGTTGGAAACGATGGCGCTGGCTCTAACGCTGGAGGCGCGCGCGCAGGGTCGCGTGCGCTGGGGCATCCTCCTGATGCTGTTCGTGACCACGGTCGTGAACTACGCCGACCGGGCCATCATCTCGATCGCCGGCACGCCGATGTCGCAGGACCTCGGCCTGAGCCCGGTGGCCCTGGGCTACATCCTCTCCGCCTTCTCCTGGTCCTACGTCGCCGCGCAGGTGCCCGGCGGCTGGCTGCTCGACCGCTACGGCTCGAAGTGGGTCTATGCGGGGGGCATCTTCTTCTGGTCGCTGTTCACCCTGGCGCAGGGCTGGGTCGGCTTCCTCGGCGGCGGCGCGGTGGCCGCGCTCTTCATCCTGCGCTTCCTCGTGGGCATCGCCGAGGCGCCGTCATTCCCCGGCAATGCCCGGATCGTCACCGCCTGGTTCCCCAGCGCCGAGCGCGGCAAGGCCAGCGCGATCTTCAATTCGGCGCAATATTTCGCCCCCGTCCTGTTCGCGCCGCTGACCGCCTGGGTCACGCACGCATACGGCTGGCGCTACGCCTTCATCGTCATGGGCGTCATCGGCATCGTGCTCGCGGCGATCTGGGTCCGCGTCATCCACGATCCCGCCGACCATCCGACCGTGACGAAGGCCGAGCTCGACCACATCGCCTCCGGCGGCGCCTTGCTAGCGCTGGATGCGCAAAAGCCCGCTCAGATGAAGGGCTTCGACTGGGGCGTGGTGCGCCAGCTCCTGTCCAACCGGATGCTGGTCGGCATCTACGTGGCGCAGCACTGCATCAACGTGATGACGTACTTCTTCCTGACCTGGTTTCCGATCTACCTCGTCAAGCAGCGCGGCCTCAGCGTGCTCCAGGCCGGCTTCGTCGCCTCGCTGCCGGCGCTCTGCGGCTTCCTCGGCGGCATCCTGGGCGGCGTCCTCTCGGACGCGATCCTGAAGCGTACCGGCTCGCTCACCCGGGCCCGCAAGATCCCGATCGTGGCCGGCATGCTGCTCTCGATGTCGATCATCGCCTGCAACTACGTCGACTCGCCGGCCTTCGTCGTCGGCTTCATGGCGCTGGCCTTCTTCGGCAAGGGCATCGGGGCGCTGGGCTGGGCGGTGATCTCGGACACCTCGCCCAAGGAGGCGGCGGGCCTCAGCGGCGCCATCTTCAACATGTTCGGCAACACCGCCGGCATCACCACGCCGATCATCATCGGCTACCTCGTCCAGGCCTCGGGCTCCTTCAACGGCGCCCTGGTCTTCGTCGGCTGCAACGCGCTGATCGCGATGATCGCCTACCTCGTCATCGTCGGCGAGATCCGGCGCGTCGAACTGCGCAAGGCCTGAAGGGACACGACCATGCTCGGTGAACCGGCCGCCATGACTGAGAACACCGGCGACACGCCCCGGACCCTGCGCCTGCACGGGCACGACAACGTCGCCATCGTGGTCAACGCCTTCGGGTTGCCCGCCGGAACGGTGTTCGCCGACGGACTGACCCTGCTGGAATTCGTGCCGCAGGGGCACAAGGTGGCGCTCGCCGACATCCCGCCGGGCGGCGCGGTGGTGCGCTACGGCGAGGTGGTGGGCATCGCGCTGCGCCCCCTGCCGCGCGGGTCCTGGGTCGAGGAATCCAGCGTCGAGACGCCGGTGGCGCCCGACCTCGACGCTCTCGAGAAGGCGACCCGCGTGCCCGCCCCCCTGCCGCCCCTCGAGGGCTACACCTTCGAGGGCTACCGCAACCCGGACGGCTCGGTCGGCACCAAGAACATCCTGGCGATCTCGATCAGCGTGCAATGCGTGGCCGGCACCCTCGACGTCGCCATCCGGCGGATCAAGCAGGAGCTGCTGCCGCGCTTCCCCAACGTCGACGACGTCGTCGGCCTCACCCACGCCTATGGCTGCGGCGTGGCCATCAACGCCCCCGAGGCGGTCATCCCGATCCGCACCCTGCAGAGCCTCGCCCGCAACCCGAATTTCGGCGGCGAGGTCATGGTGGTCGGCCTCGGCTGCGAGAAGCTCGTCTCCGAGCGGCTGCTGCCGGAAGGCCCTGCGGCGGCGGATGGCGGCGTGGTGCGCCTGCAGGACGAGCGCCACGCGGGCTTCGGCATGATGCTCGACAGCATCATGGCCATGGCGGAGGCCCGCCTCGAAATCCTCAACCGGCGCACCCGCGAGACCTGCCCGGCCGCCGACCTCGTGGTCGGCCTGCAATGCGGCGGCAGCGACGCCTTCTCGGGCGTCACCGCCAACCCGGCCCTCGGCCACGCCGCCGACCTGCTGGTCCGCTGCGGCGCCACGGTGCTGTTCTCCGAGGTGACGGAGGTGCGCGACGCCATCCACCTGCTCACCCCCCGGGCCGCCACCCCCGAGGTCGCCGACGCGCTGATCCGCGAGATGGCCTGGTACGACGACTACCTCGCCAAGGGCGGTGCCGACCGGCGCGCCAACCCGTCGCCCGGCAACAAGAAGGGCGGCCTCAACAACATCGTCGAGAAGGCGCTGGGCTCGGTGGCCAAGTCCGGCTCCTCGGCCATCACGGGGGTCCTCGCCCCCGGCGAGCGGGTCCGCGAGAAGGGCCTGATCTTCGCCGCGACCCCCGCGAGCGACTTCGTCTGCGGCACGCTCCAGCTCGCCTCCGGCATCACCCTGCAGGTCTTCTCCACGGGGCGCGGCACCCCCTACGGCCTCGCCCACGCCCCGGTGATCAAGGTGGCCACCCGCACCGAGCTGGCCGAGCGCTGGTCCGACCTCATCGACCTCGATGCCGGCCGCATCGCCACGGGCCACGCGACCATCGAGGAGACCGGACGGGACCTGTTCCAGCTGATCCTCGACGTGGCGAGCGGGCGCAAGCGGCCCTGGTCCGACCGCTGGGGCCTGTTCAACGACCTGACGCTGTTCAATCCGGCCCCGATCACCTGAGGCCGGGCGGGGGGCCGCCCCCCGGATCGCGCGCCGAGGAACTTAGCCGTCCGGTCCGCATTACAACCGCAGATCGTCGTCAGCCCCATCCGAGCCGACCCGCGCACCGGATTTCGGGGCCAGATCTGGAGATGCCCATGTTCGGCCGAATCGCTCTCGCCGCCTGCTGCGTGCTGCCCGCCCTCGCGGCCACCGGTGCCCGGGCCGGCGAGGAGGAGCAGGCCGCCCTGTGCCGCGGCGACGTCATGCGCCTGTGCCTGAGCGCCGTGCCGGACCGCGGACGGATCGTGTCGTGCATGAAGGTGAACCGGGCGAGCCTCAGCCCCGGCTGCCGCGCGGTGTTCGACGGCGGCACGCGCGCCGAGGGCGGCACCCGCTCGGCCGAGCTGCGCTGAACCGCGGCGCGGCCCCGGGGCCGGGACGCGCCGCGGGTCGACCCGGTTTCGGCCCCGGCGCGTTGGTATCGGCGACCGGCTCCTGTAAAGCACAGGCCATGCACGCCCCCTCCCCGCTCCGCCGGCCCTTCTCGGCCTTCCGGTCGATGCTCGTCAGCGAGGCCGGCGGCGGCCTCGTCCTGATGGCGAGCGCGGCCCTCGCGCTGGTGGTCGCGAACTCGCCCCTGGCGGCGGGCTACTTCGCGGCCCTGCAGGCCAAGGTCGGGGGCCTGAGCGTCCTGCACTGGATCAACGACGCGCTGATGGCGCTGTTCTTCCTGCTCGTCGGCCTCGAGATCAAGCGCGAGATGCTGGACGGGCGGCTGCGGACCTGGCCGGACCGGATCCTGCCCGGCCTCGCCGCCCTCGGCGGCATGGCGGCGCCGGCCCTGGTCTACGTGGCGGTGAACCGGCACTCGCCGGAGACCCTCCGCGGCTGGGCGATTCCCGCCGCCACCGACATCGCCTTCGCCCTCGGCATCCTGGCCCTGCTCGGCGCCCGGGTGCCGGTCTCGCTCAAGGTCTTCCTGACCGCCCTGGCGATCATCGACGACCTCGGCGCGGTGCTCATCATCGCGCTGTTCTACACCGCCGGCCTGTCCCTGCCGATGCTGGGCGGGGCGGCCGTGACCCTGGCGGTGCTCTACGGCCTGAACCGGGCCGGCATCCGCCGCCTGTCGCCCTACCTCGTCCTCGGGGCGGCGCTGTGGGTCTTCGTCCTGAAATCCGGGGTGCACGCCACGGTGGCCGGCGTCCTGCTGGCCCTGACGATTCCCCTGCGGCCCAGCCTCGGCCGGCCGGACGACCCGACCTCGCCCCTGCACCGGCTCGAACACGCCCTGCACCCCTGGTCGGCCTACCTGATCCTGCCGATCTTCGGCTTCGCCAATGCGGGCGTGTCGCTGGCGGGCTTCACGCCGGGGATGCTGCTCGAACCCGTCACCCTCGGGGTCGCCCTCGGCCTCATCCTCGGCAAGCAGATCGGCGTGTTCGGCCTCGTCCTCGCGGCGGTGAAGCTCGGGCTCGCCCAGCGGCCGGCGGGGGCCGGCTGGATGCAGGTCTACGGCGTCTCGCTCCTCTGCGGCATCGGCTTCACCATGAGCCTGTTCATCGGCCTCCTGGCCTTCGCCGACGCGCCCGAGCTCGAATCCGAGACCAAGGTCGGCGTGCTGGCCGGATCGATCGTCTGCATGGCGGCCGGCGCCCTGGTCCTGCTGGTCGCGCCCCGGCGCCGGGCCGGGGCGCCGAAGGTCCGGGCCGCCGCCGACGCCTGAGATTTCGCGCCGGCTCCGTGTCCGCGCCTGCGCAGGGACGTCGCAGGCGCCGAAAGCCTTGCCCGCGGCGCCGGTCCCGCCCGTGGCGGGCTCTCCGTGCCGGCGATGATCGTCGTGGGCGGAGCGCCCGGGGGCGGCGAGCCTCACTGGGCTCACCGTGACGGCCGCCATCGCGACCGCGACGCGGCTCGACCCTCGGGATGGCTCGGACTCGCCCAGAGCCCAGAGCTCTGGCGCATCCTCGGCTGCCGGCCGATGGCGGCGGCCTGGGGCCGGTGTCGCTGTTCTTCAGGGGAAACGTCGAAGCGGCGGGGAGGCTTCGAGGGAAGTGGTGGGCGCGACAGGGATCGAACCTGTGACCCTTCGCGTGTGAAGCGAATGCTCTCCCGCTGAGCTACGCACCCGGACCGAGGGCCTTCTAGGGCGAGGGGCGCGGCCGCGTCAAGCGCTGATCGGCGGGTTCTGCGCCGGCTTCGCTGCGCGGCGTGCCGAGGCGGAGCAGGATCGCCACGGGCACGAGCCCGACCGCGACGATGAGCAGGGCCGCCACGGTGCCGTCCTCGTAGGTGCCGCGCGCGGCCTCGCCGTAGAGGTGGGTCGCCAGGGTCTCGACGTTGAGGGGACGCAGCAGCAGGGTCGCGGGCAATTCCTTGACGCAGTCGACGAAGACCAGGAGCGCGCCGCTGAGCACCGCCGGCCAGGCCAGGGGCAACTGGACCCGCCACAGGGTCGCGCCGGGGCCGTGCCCCAGCATCCGCCCGGCATCGGGCAGGCTGCGGGGCACCCGGCCGAGGCCGGCCTCGCAGGTGCCGATGCTGACCGCGAGGAAGCGCACGAGATAGGCGGTGACGAGGGCGCCCCCGGTGCCGAGGCCGATCAGGGCCGGGGCGACCCCGAAGAGCCGCGTCGTCCCGGCCGAGAGGGCGCTGTCGGCGAGGGCCAGGGGGCCGAGGAGGCCGATCGCCAGGATCGCGCCCGGCAGGGCGTAGCCGAGGCTCGCCACCCGGATCAGCGCCTCGCCCCAGCGGCGCGGCACGAGGCGCGGGCCCGCCGCCACCACGAAGCCGATGGCGGCGGCGATCAGGGTCGCGGCCCCGGCATAGAGCAGGGTGTGGCCGATCTCGGACAGGATCGTCTCCGGCAGGCCGCTGCGCCGGACCCGCCGGAGCGCGGAAAAGACGAGGTAGCTCGCCGGAATCGCGAAGCCGATCGCCACGGGCACGAGCCCGAGGGCCAGGGCGGCCCCGGCGCGCAAGCCGGTCAGGCGCTGCCGGGCGAGGCGGCGCGGGCGCTGGGCGCCCCCCGAGAAGCCGCGCCCGGCCCGGGCCCAGCGCTCCAGGGCCACCAGGGCGACGACCGCCACCAGCATCACGAGGGCGATCTGGGCGGCGCCCGCGAGGTCCGAGCGGTTGACCCAGGTGGCGTAGACCTGGACCGTGAGGGTGCGCACCCCGAGGAATTCCGCCGCGCCGATGTCGTTCAGGGCCTCCATCAGGGCCAGACTCGCCCCGAGGGCGATGGCCGGGCGCGCCATCGGCAGGGCGACGCGCAGGAAGATCGCCGAGGGTCGGCGCCCGAGCATCCGCGCCGCCTCGATCAGGTTGGCGGCCTGCATCAGGAACAGCGCCCGGGTCGGCAGGTAGACGTAGGGGTAGAGCACGAAGCCGAGGAGCAGGATGCAGCCGGGCAGGGAGCGGATCTCCGGCAGCACGAGGTCGCGCGGGCGGGCGAGCCCCAGGAGGCCGCGCAGGGTCGTCTGCACCGGGCCGATCGGGTGCATCAGGTCGAGATACGCGAAGGCGACGATGTAGGTCGGCACCGCCATCGGCAGCAGCAGTCCCACCTCGAGGAGGCGCCGGCCGGGGAAGTCGTAGGCCGCCACGAGCCAGGCGGAGCCCGCCCCGAGCACCACCACCAGCACGCCGACGCCGGCCAGCAGCAGGGCGGTGTCGCGCAGGGCCTGCGGCAGCACGTGGGCGACGAGGTGGGGCCACAGCGCCCCGCCGCCGACGCCGTCCCCCGCCGCGACCACGAGGGCGACGACAGGGCTCAGCACCAGGGCGCAGAGCGCCAGCGCGGCGGCGCTCCAGGCGAGGCCGCGCGGGCGGCCGGTGAGCGGGAGGGCGGGGACGGCCCCGGTCATGCTGGTCTCAAGGGCGTTGTCCGACGACCGGGGGGCGGGCGTGCCTCAGTTGTCGAAGCCCACCGTGTCGAGGAGGAGGCTCGCCGCCTTGCGGTTGCGGGCGATCTCCACGAGCGGCACGGAATCGACGGTCAGGGGACCCAGCGCCGTGAGCAGCGGGTCGATGGGTGCGCCGGCCTTCACCGGGTACTCGTAATCGGCCTTGGCGTAGAGACTCTGGGCCTCGTCGGAGACGAGGTATTCGAGGAGCTTGACCGCCTCGTCGCGGTTGGGGGCGTTCCTGGCCACCACCGCGCCCGAGATGTTCACGTGGGTGCCGCCCCCCGCGAAGGTCGGCATCACCACCTTGATGCCCTCGCCCCATTTCTGCTGCTCGGGGCCGCCGCGGCCCGAGCGCATCAGGCCGACATAGTAGGAATTGCCGAGGCCGATCTTACAGGTGTCGGCGAGGATGTCGCGGGCGACGTCCCGGTCGCCGCCGGCGGGCTTGCGGGCGAGGTTGGCCTTCAGGGCGCGCAGCCAGGCCTCGGTCTTCTCCGGGCCGTGCTTGACGAGGTGATGGGCGATGAGGGCCGTGTTGTAGGGGTGCTGGCCCGAGCGCAGGCAGAGGCCGCCCTTCCATGTCGGATCGGCCAGCCCCTCGTAGGTGATGGCCTTGAGGTCGGCGAGGTCCTTGTCGGCGTAGAGCACGCGGGCCCGCATGGAGAGGGCGAACCAGCGGCCCTCGGCATCGCGCAGGGTGGCAGGCACCGCCGCCTCGAGCACGCCCGAGCGCACCGGCTGGGCGAGGTCGCGGTCGACGAGGTCGATGAGGTTGCCGACGTCGACGGTCATCAGCACGTCGGCCTTGGCGCGGGCGCCCTCGGCCGCCACGCGCTCGGCGAGGCCCTTCTCGACGAAGACCGTGTTGACGGTGACGCCGCTCTTGGCCGTGAAGGCGTCGAGCAGGGGCCGGATCAGGCCGGGCTCGCGGGTGGTGTAGAGGTTCACCTCGGCCGCCGACGCCGTCCCGATCAGGGCCGCCAGCGCCAGGCCCGCGATCCCGATTGCCTTGATCCCACCCGCCATGGTCGACACCCTCCCGTCAATACGTGGCGGGTGTTCAGAAGCATCGGCGAGAAAAACACAAGCACGATGTTCTGGATTTAAAACAATTCAAAACTAAAGCCGCGCGCCGGACAGGACTTTCGACCGCGCCCGTCTTTTAATCCGTCCCGCGCGCAAAAATAAAGCCGTGTCGCGGCTCGAGGCTCAGGCCCACGGCCTCCCCCTCCCGGCGCGGGTCGTCGGCCGGGACGGGCAGGCGCAGGGGCTCGGGCAGCCCCTCCGCCGTCAGGGTCAGGAGGGCGCCCGCCCCGAGGAAGCGGCGCGCCCGCACCACGGCCCGGAGGGGCGCGTCCGGCGCGCCGAGGCGGATCGCCTCCGGACGCAGGCAGAGGGTGACGGCGGCGCCCTCGGCGTGGCCCGGGGCCGGGACCGGCCCGAACGGCGTCGCCACGGCGCCGTCGCGGCAGGTGGCGTCGAGCTCGACGCAGTCGCCGAAGAAGCGGGCGGCGAAGCGCGTCGCGGGATGGCGATACAGCTCCGGCCCGGTGCCGACCTGCACGATGCCTCCCCGCCGCATCAGGGCGATGCGGTCGGCGAAGCCCAGGGCCTCCTCGGGGTCGTGGGTGACGAGGAGCGTGGTGGCGCCGCTGGCGCGCAGCACCGCCAGGGTGTCGTCGCGGACCCGGTCGCGGGTGCGCCGGTCGAGGTTCGAGAACGGCTCGTCGAGGAGGAGGACGCGCGGCCCCGGGGCGAGGGCCCGGGCCAGCGCCACGCGCTGGCTCTCGCCGCCCGAGAGCGTGCCCGGATAGCTCCCGGCCCGGTCGGCGAGGCCGACCTGCTCCAGCCGGGCCTGGGCCAGGGCGCGGGCATCGGCGGCGGGCTTGCCATGGAGGCCGAAGCGCACGTTCTCCGCCACCGTCAGGTGGGGGAACAGGGCGTAGTCCTGGAACATCAGCCCGACCCCGCGCGCCTCGGGGGCGACGCCGCGGCCGTCCTCGCTTACCAGGGCGCCGTCGAGGCGGATCGTGCCGGTCTCGGGCTGCTCCAGCCCGGCGATGGCCCGCAGGAGCGTGCTCTTGCCGCAGCCGGAATCGCCGAGCAGGGCGAGGATCTCGCCGGGCCGGACCTGGAGCGAGACGTCGGCCAGCGCCCGCACCGCGCCGAAGCGCAGCCCGATGCCGCGCAGGTCGAGGCGCGGCGGCACGGGGTCGGGCGGGGGCGCGTCGAGGCTCATGCGCGCCTTGTGTCATCGCGGGCGGACGGCGAAAACCCTCCGGTGCGCAGGAAGCGCAGGGTCTCGGCGATCACTGCGGGGTTGCGCATCATCAGGCCGTGGCTGGTGTGCAGGGTGATGTGGTCGGCCATCCCGGCGACCCGGGTGCGCGCGACGGTGACCCGGCCGTCATCGGGGCCGGGCAGCATCAGCCAGGATTCCAGGGGATAGAGCGTGCGGTCGCCCGCGATGATCCCGAGGGGAAAGTCGACGGGGCCGAGGCGGGTGCGCAGGCTTTCGTCCGGTTTGGTGGTCAACTGGGCGCCGGCCGGACCGAAGACCCGGCGATAGGCGCGCAGGGTGTGGAGGCGGTCGGCGACCTCGCTGCCACCGTTCGGTGGCCCCAGCATCACCACCCGTCCGAGATTGGCCGGCCGGCCTTCGCGGAGCCAGGCCCGGGCGAGGAGCCCGCCCATCGAGTGGGTGACCACGTGGAGAGTCCGCACCCGGGCCGCGAAGGCGGCGGCGGGCGGTCCGATGATGCCTGCGAGATCCGCCAGATCCGCCGTGCGGGAGGGATAATCGAGGTTCAGCGTCGCGAACCCGGCGGCCCGGAGGGCGCGGTCCATCCGGGCCAGGGAGGCGGCCCGCCGGGCGAGGCCGTGCAGGAGCAGCACGCCCTCGGGACCCGGATCGCCCGTCGTTCCGAGAGCCGGGGGTTGGGGTCCGTCCATCCTGGGGCGCCTCCGGGCGACGATCGGCGGCGCGGCGGTCGCGCATTGCCTCCGGCATGCTTATATTCCGGTTATGTTCCATCAAAGCCCCGCCCGATGCCCTGCGTCGCCGAGATTCTGATCCCGCTGGCGCTGGACAGCGCCTACAGCTACGCCGTGCCGGCCGGGCTCGACCTCTCGGTCGGCGAGGTCGTGCAGATCCCCCTCGGTCCGCGCGAGACCGTGGGGGTGGTCTGGGGCGTGCGCCAGAGCCCCGGCGGCTCGAACCTGCGTGCCGTCACCGGCCGGATCGACGTGCCGGCCCTGCCTGACGCGCTCCGCGAGCTCGTGGATTGGCTCGCCCGCTACACCCTGGCGCCGAAGGGCTCGGCGCTCGCCATGGCCCTGCGCCTGCCCGACGAGGCGGCCCTGACCGAGACGGTGCGGATCGGCGTCCGCATCTCCGGCAAGGCCCCGGCCCGGCCGACCGCGGCCCGGACCAAGGTGCTGGCGGCGGCGGCCGACGGGGCAATGCGGGGCAAGAGCGCGCTGGCCAAGGAGGCGGGCGTCTCCCTGAGCGTCGTGGACGGGCTCATCGACGACGGCGCCCTCGAGGCCGTGGCCCTGGCGCCCGAGCCCGTCGCCCTGCCGCCGGACCCGGACCACGCCCGCGTGCCCCTCTCGGAGGCGCAGGAGGCGGCGGTGCGGGAGCTCGTCGCGCTGATGAACCCAGGCCCGGAGGCGCCGCCGCCCACGGACGCCATCGGCGATCCCCTGCCGGCACCCGCCGCGGACGGGAAGGTGCCGCCGCCGGGAGCCGAGGCGAAGGCGCCCACCGTGCTGCTGGAGGGCGTCACCGGCTCGGGCAAGACGGAGGTGTATTTCGAGGCGGTGGCCGATTGCGTCCGCCGCGGCCACCAGGCGCTGATCCTGATGCCGGAGATCGCGCTGACCGCGCAGTTCCTCGACCGCTTCGCCGAGCGCTTCGGCGCCCGCCCGGCGGCCTGGCATTCGGGCATCGGGGGCAAGCGCCGCGAGCGCATCCGCGCCGGGGTCACGGCGGGCGAGATCGCCGTGGTGGTGGGCGCGCGCTCGGCCCTGTTCCTGCCCTTCGCGGATCTCGGCCTGATCGTCGTCGATGAGGAGCACGAGGCCGCCTACAAGCAGGAGGACGGGGTGCATTACCACGCCCGCGACATGGCGGTGGTGCGCGGGCGGATCGAGAACTGCCCGGTGGTGCTGGCCTCGGCGACGCCCTCCATCGAGACCCGGGTCAATGCCGAGCGCGGGCGCTACCGCCGCATCCTCCTGCCCGAGCGCTTCGGCGGCCGGCGCCTGCCCGACATCGCCGCCATCGACATGCGCGCCGACAAGCCCGAGCGCGGGCGCTTCATCGCCCCGGCCCTGGTGGCGGCCGTGCGGGAGACCGTGGAATCGGGCGACCAGGCGCTGCTCTTCCTCAACCGCCGGGGCTACGCGCCCCTGACCCTGTGCCGGGCCTGCGGCCACCGCTACCAGTGCCGCAACTGTTCGACCTGGCTGGTGGAGCACCGCTTCCGCCGGGCGCTCGTCTGCCACCAGTGCGGCTATGCCGAGCGGCGCCCGGATTCCTGCTCGGAATGCGGCACCTTCGACAATCTCACGCCCTGCGGCCCCGGGGTGGAGCGCATCGCCGAGGAGGTGGCCGAGCTCTTCCCGGACAAGCGCGTCATCGTCCTGTCGAGCGACTTCCCCGGCGGGGCCGAGCGCCTGCGGGCCGAACTCCAGACCGTGGCGGAGGGCGGCTGCGACATCGTGATCGGCACGCAGCTCGTGGCCAAGGGCCACAACTTCCCGCACCTGACCCTGGTGGGCGTCCTCGACGCCGATATCGGCCTGACCTCGGGCGATCCGCGGGCGGCCGAGCGCACCTTCCAGCTGCTCCAGCAGGTGACCGGCCGCGCCGGGCGCGGCGAGAAGCCGGGGCGCGCCCTGCTCCAGACCTACCAGCCGGAGCATCCGGTGATCGCCGCGCTGCTCTCGGGCGATTCGGAGCGCTTCTACGAGGAGGAGATCGGCGCCCGCGAGGCCGCCGGCCTGCCGCCCTTCGGGCGCCTGGCCGCCCTGATCGTCTCGGCCAACGAGCGCGAGGTGGCCGAGGCCCACGGGCAGGCCCTGGCGCGGGCCGCCGAGCCGCCCGACGGCGTGATGGTGCTCGGCCCGGCCGAGGCGCCGCTGGCGCTGATCCGCGGCCGCTATCGCTTCCGGCTGCTGGTGAAGACCGAGCGCTCCGTCGACCTGCAGACCTACCTGCGCGACTGGCTGGCGCGCGGCCCCAAGATTCGCGGCAACGTGAAGGTCGCCATCGACGTGGACCCGCAGAGTTTCCTATAACGCTGGCGCGACGTTCGCTCGGGTCGCGTTCGACCCCCTGAGGAGTGCCACAACGTGCTGACCTACACCAAGAAGCCGGATTCGAGCGTCGCCGAGATCGTGGTCGACGGCCAGATCACCGACGCCGAGATGAACACCGTGATCGCGGCCATGCAGGCCGATCTCGACAAGGGCGGCAAGATCAAGCTGCTGGAGGACGTGCGCGACTTCAAGGGCATGGAGCCGGCCGCCTTCTTCAAGGACCCGCGCTTCGGCCTCGCCATGATGAAGGGCGTCAGCCACGTGGCCCTGGTGACCGACGCCTCCTGGCTGCGGATGATCGCCGACACCTTCGGCAAGGTCTCCCCGGCCCAGATCAAGACCTTCGACCGCGCGCATATCGAGGAAGCGCGCCAGTGGCTCGCGGCCGCCTGACGACGAAAGACCTTCTGTCCCCTCTCGCCGCCTGAGCGGGGCGCGAGGGGATGCCCGGCCTCACTCCGCCTGGGCGGTCCGCGTCGTGTGACGCCGGGCCGTCCAGCGGCCCGAGCACAGGGACGAGACCTTCCAGGTGCCGCCGCCGCTCTGGGCCTGGAGGCGGCCCGAGACCGCGCCCGAGGCGGTGCCGTTCGAGACGTTGAGGCCGACCGTGCCGTCCGGCCCGACGCGGCCGTTCAGGGTGGCGCCGGCCGCCGCGGAGGTGAGGCGCACCTGCCCCTCCTGCACCGACACCCCGTAGGTGTAGCGGCTGTCGCAGACCATGCCGCTCTCGGTGACGAGTTCCACCGACCAGGTCCCGTTGAAGTTTCCGCCGTCTCGGGCGGCGGCCGGGATCATCGCGGGCGAGGACAGGCCGGCTCCGAGCGCCAGAACCACCGCAACTTTGGACATGCATCATCCTTCGGCAAAAAGCGTCCGCCCGAGCCGCGACCGCAGGGCGGCGCAACGGCTGTGCAAGCAGGCGATGGAGTGAGAATGCGCCGATCATATCCGCCGAAGCGGCAAGATTATGACAGGCCCCACGATTCGAGGATGAGACTTGTTGCCGAAGCTGCCTGAACGGGCCATGACCGAGGCAGAGCTTGGCCTTATCGGTCGTAATACGCCTGCAATGCTTGGCGGTCGCGCGTGATCGGCAGAGCGAGCAGCGCCAGGACCCGGGCCTTGTCCGGCGAGAGGTCATCGGCGAAGACCGCGCCGGCCGCCCGCAGCGTGCTGCCGCCACCCTTGAAGCCGTAGACCGGGAGCGCCCGGCCGTGCGGGACCTGGCTCGCCACCACGATCGTGACGCCGACGGCGATCGCCTTCACCACCGCGTCGTACAGGGCCTCGTTGACGTTGCCGAAGCCGTAGGCGGCGATCACCACGCCCTCGGCCCCGTCCGCCACGGCGTGGCGGAGCTGGCGCCCGTCGCCGCCGGCCGTCATCGCCACGATCTCGACCCGGGCGAGCCGGTCGGGCAGCGGCAGGGTCTGGCGGCGCAGGGACCTGCGGGCGAACACCACCCGGTCCTCGTCCACGTGGCCGAGGAAGCCGGCCTCGCCGGACTGGAAGGTCTCGACGTTGTTGGTGTGGGACTTGCGCACCTCGCGGGCTGCGTTGATGTTGTGATTGAGCGTCACCGTCACGCCCAGCCCCCGCAGATCCGCGCGCGCGCCCTGGGCCAGGATCTGGCGGACCGCGTTGAGGAGGTTGCGCGCCCCGTCGGCATCCGCCTCGGAGGCGTTGCGCTGGGCGCCCACCATCACCACCGGCTTGTCGCCGGCCAGCGTCAGGTCGAGGAAATAGGCGGTCTGGTCGAGGGTGTCGGTGCCGTGCAGGACGACGGCGCCGGCGATCTCGGGGCGCGCGAGCAGGCCCGCCACCGTGCGGCTGAGGTCCGGCCAGAGGTCCGGCCCCATATAGGCGCTCGGCACATTGGCGAATTCCACCACCTCGATCCGCGCGAGCTCGGCCAGGCGCGGCACCGCCGCGGCGAGGTCGGCCCCCGTCAGGGCGGGAACCGGCGCCCCCGTGGCGGGATCGTGCTTCATCGCGATGGTGCCGCCGGTGGCGACGATGGCGACGGTCGGGCGATCGGTCATGCCGGCGGAGCCCCTCAATCCGTCAGGGCGCGGGCCTCTTCCGGCAGCATGATCGGGATTCCGTCGCGGATCGGGTAGGCGAGGCGCGCCGAGCGGCTCACCAGTTCCTGGCGGCCGGCATCGTACTCGAGGGTGTCCTTCGTCAGCGGGCAGACGAGGAGTTCGAGGAGCTTGGGGTCGACGCGGGTGGCCTCGACGGGGCCCGGGGTGTCAGCGGCCATCTGTGGCGTCTCCTTGGC
This sequence comes from Methylobacterium sp. FW306-05-D, assembly GCF_058782155.1. Taxonomy (NCBI): domain Bacteria; kingdom Pseudomonadati; phylum Pseudomonadota; class Alphaproteobacteria; order Hyphomicrobiales; family Methylobacteriaceae; genus Methylobacterium; species Methylobacterium sp. FW306-05-D. The sequence continues at coordinate 73,769 of NZ_JBYSXL010000007.1, read as the reverse complement.
GGAACGGACTATTGCAGGGTGGGCTCGGAGCCCGACCCGCGCACCAACTCCATTTCGGTCACCGCAATCAAGACCTCGGCCCGCGTCTTGAGGTCCGCCGCCTCCAGCATGGCCTGCTTCTCGCGGGCGCCGAAGGGGCTCATCATGCACAGGGCGTTGACGAGGGCCTCGTTGGGCGCCTCCTCGATGCCGGCCCAGTCGACCTTGAGGTCGTTGACCTCCACGAAGTCGCGCAGGGCCTTGAGCACGCCCTCCCGGTCCACCGCCTCCTCGCCCGCCCGCGCCTCGAAATCGGTGGCGAAGTCGTCGTAGGAGACCTGGCAGCGGCGGTAGCGGGTGGTGGTGGCGAGCTCGCTCTCGACCCGGAACCGGGCGATGCCGGTGAGCGAGATGAGGTAGCGCCCGTCCCCGGTCTCGGCGAACTGGGTGATGCGCCCGGCGCAGCCGACGCGGAAGAGCTTCGGCGTCATCGGCGACGCGCCCGCCTCCACGTCCGGCTGGATCATGCCGATGATCCGGTCGCTCCGCAGGGCGTCGTCGATCATGGCGAGGTAGCGCGGCTCGAAGATGTTCAGCGGCATCTGTCCGCGCGGCAGCAGCAGCGCACCGGGCAGCGGGAACACCGGAATCACCCCGGGGCAGTCGGCCGGTCCCTTGTAGCCCGCATGCGTGCTCATCGTGTCCCCCTGCGGTTCGTTCGCGGCCTCACGCAAAGACCAGGGTCGACAGGCGTCGCCGACCGCGGATCGAGGCCTTGTCCATCAGGCCCCAGGCCTCGAAGAAGGTGAGGAGCTGCTTGCGCGCCGCGCCCTCGTTCCAGGTCCGGTCCCGGCGCTCGATCTCGATCAGCTGGTCCACCGCCTCGTCGCGCAGGTTGCGGCCGTTGAGGCCGAGCGCGAGGTCGAAGCGGGCCTGGAAATCGTTCGGGTCGGCCTCGATCCGGGCCTGGAAGGTGCCGAGGTCGCCCAGCGCCGCCGCCTGCTCGGCGAGCTCGATCGCCGCGCGCACGCTGGCGAGGCCGGCATGGGCGGCCTTGTCGGCGGGCGCCATGGCCACGAGCTCCTTGGCGTTCTCGAGGTCGCCGAGATCGAGCTGGATCTTGGCGAGCGCCGCGATCGCGTCGACGTTCTCGGGCTCCTCGGCGAGCACGGCGGCGTAGAGCTGCGCGGCCTGGGCCAGGTCGCCGACCCCGAGGAGGGCCTCGGCCTCCGACATCGCCTCCTCGATCGGCGTCGGACCGGCGGGGCCGGCCAGGCGCGCGATGAACTCCTTGATCTGGGCCTCGGGCACCGCCCCCATGAACCCGTCCACCGGCTGGCCCTTGTCGAAGGCGATCACGGCGGGAATCGACTGGATGCCGAGCTGGCCCGCGATGGAGGGATGCTCGTCGATGTTCATCTTGACGAGCTTCACCTTCCCGGCGGAGCCCTGGACGACCTTCTCCAGCACCGGGGCGAGCTGCTTGCACGGGCCGCACCACGGCGCCCAGAAGTCGACGAGCACCGGCTGCTGCATCGACTCGGCGATGACGTCCTGGCGGAAGCTCGCCGTGGTCACGTCCTTGGTGGGGGTGGGGCCGCCCGGCACCGGCGCATCGTTCAGCATGACGTCCTCGAAGGCTTCGTTTCGATCCGTGGAAGGGGCCGGGTCTGTCCGCCCGTCCCGTCCTGCGTCAAGAGATGGGAACTCCGCGCGCTCGGACCAGAGCGGACGTCCACACGCAATCGCCCCCGGGTCTCCGGCAGGTTCCGTCTCCGGCGGACCCGCCGCCCGCGGGAGGACCGGCGCGCCTAGCGCGGGGCGCTCCCGCCGCCCGCCTCCGACGCCTTGCCGTCGGGCGTCTTGCCGTCAGGCGCTTTGGCATCGGTCACGAACACGCCCTGGTAGATCCCCTTGGCGGCGTTCGCCTCGCAGGTGATCGCGGTCTTGCCCGGCTCCGGCGTGCTGAAGGCACAGGAACCGACGGCGACCAGGGGCCCCTGGGCCACGCCGTCCTTCGTCGTCTCGCTGGGAATCACGAGGTTGATCGGCTGGAGCGGGTCGGTCTCCTCCGTGCGCTCCTGCTGGGCGCCGTTGCCGCTGAAGCTCAGGGCCCGGCCCTCGGCCGCGAAGTCGAAGCTCGTGCGGTTGCGCGAGACCGTGTTCATCAGCGTGTTCTTGCAGGTGGCCGAGACGTCCTTGCCGGCGATCACGAGCTTCTCGCAGCGGCCCTCAAGCTTGACGGCCGTCTGGGCGAAGGCGGGGGCGGCGACGAGGAGCGCGGCGGCTGCGAGGACGAGGCGGGGGGTCGGAAGGCGCATCATGAGTCCGATGTAAGGCTGCGGTTCGGTTCGTCGAGGGTCTGCGGGCGCGCAGGGTCCCGCGCTCGGGCGGGAAAGCGCGCGGCGCGGTCGTTCGGGGCCGCGAAGTCGAGGGCCGGCCCGAGGGGCACGATGCGGGTCGGATTGATGGTCGGGTGGCTCTCGTAATAGTGCCGCTTGATGTGGGTGAGGTTCACCGTGCCGGCGACCCCCGGCAGGGCGTAGAGGTCGCGCAGGTAGTTCGACAGGTTGGGATAGTCGGCGATGCGCTGCCGGTTGCACTTGAAGTGCCCGACATAGACGGCGTCGAACCGCACCAGGGTGGTGAACAGGCGGATATCCGCCTCCGTCAGCCGGTCGCCGCAGAGGTAGCGCGCCGTGTCGAGGCGGGCCTCGAGGGCGTCGAGTTCGGCGAACAGCGCGGTGAAGGCCTCCGCGTAGGCGCCCTGATCGGTGGCGAAGCCCGCCTTGTAGACCCCGTTGTTGACGGCCTCGTAGACGCGGGCGTTGACCGCATCGATCGCCCCCGCGAGGTCGGCCGGGTAGAGGTCCGGCCCCGCCGCCCCGAAGGCGCCGTTCAGCATGCGGATGATCTCGGCCGACTCGTTCGACACGATGGCGGCGCGCTGCCGGTCCCAGAGCACCGGCACGGTGACGCGGCCGGTGAAGCCGGGATCGTCCTTCAGGTAGACCTCGTAGAGGCGGGTCGCGCCGGTGACGGTGTCGGGCGTGGCGCCGGGCGAGTCGCCGAAGACCCAGCCCTCCCGGCCCATGTGGGGATCGACCACCGAGACCGAGATCGCCGCCTCCAGGCCCTTCAGGGCGCGCACGATCAGGGTGCGGTGGGCCCAGGGGCAGGCCAGCGAGACGTAGAGGTGGTAGCGCCCGGCCTCGGCCGGGAAACCGCCCTCTCCGCTCGGACCGGGGGCGCCGTCGGCGGTGATCCAGTTGCGGAACGTGGCGTCCGTGCGCTTGAAGCGGCCGCCGGTCTCCTTGGTGTCGTACCAGGTCTCCTGCCAGACGCCGTCGACGAGCAGCCCCATGATGCGTCCTTCCCGCGTTGCCGGTCCGCGGGAAGATGGGCGCTCAGGCCTCGGCGGACAGCCCCTCCGGCGCGGGGGCCTCGCCCGGGGAGGCCGCAACGGCGGGCGCGGCGGCCTCGAGATGCTCGCCCTTCTGGTAGGTCGCGATGTCGAAGGTGTCGTCGGGCAGGCGCGTGACGAAGCGCTCGGCCATCTCGAACACGAGGAGATCGGGCCGCACCCGCTCGACATAGGCCCAGTCGATGCTCGACGACCAGACGAAGTGCACCTCGCGAAAACTCTCGGCCAGGATGCCGGTGAGCATGATCGGCGCGAAATGCGCGTAGGAATCGCCGAACAGCATCAGAGTGCGCGGATCGACGTCCGGCCGCTCGTTCCGGAAGCAGACATGGGCGCCGACATGGAGGTCGGGCGCGCGCCCGGCGGCCTCGTAGGCGGCCACGAGCGGGCTGGCATAGGTCCGGCGGGCGTCGCGGTCGAGCACCGCGTGGCTGGCGGTCTCGATCGGCTTCTCGGGCAGCTTCTCGCCGAGATCGCGCACCCGCGTGGTCTCGTAGCGCTCGCGGGCGTCGATGTCGGCCGGGGGCACGGCCCCGCAGGCCCGCATCAGCACCCCGTAGGCGAGGCGGCAGCCCTCGTAGTTCCAGTGCGTGTCGGTGCGGTAATAGAGGGGCACGGCCCCGTCGCGCGCCGCCCGCATCGGGGCCAGCAGGTCGACGTAGTGGGGGTTGTTGATCAGGCGCCGGGCCAGCACGCGGGTGGGTGCCCGGCGCGCGTCGAAGCGCAGGTCCAGGGTGCGGTCGTCGTAGACCGAGAGCTTCTCGGGCACGACCACGTGCAGGTACCGGATGCCGAGCGCCCGGGCGCGGGCGGCCCGCGCCTCGATGAGCCGGACCCAGCCGCGCAGGCGCCACCACCGGGACAGGGTGGCGCGGTACTGCTCCAGGACACCGTTGGTGCCGCCGATCAGGAAGAGCCAGCCCTCGCGCCCCACATGGACGATTTCCCGGTGTTTGCGCCGCATCGGGGCTCTCTAGCCGGCCCGGGCGGCCCTGAACAGGGCGCGCCGTGCCGCCGCCGCCTCGGGCCGTCGCCGGGCCGGCCTGCAACGCCGCCGCCGCGCCAAGCCCCGGACGCAGGCCCCGAACGCAGGCCCCGAACGCAGGCCCTGGACGCCGGCCCCGGCCGCGCCATCTCCCTGCCTCACGCCGGATCGGACCATGACAGACCACACGCCCACGCCCGATCCGCTCATTCTCACCCTGGCGATGGACCCCGACAGTTTCGCGCGGTTCGACGGCCTGCGCCGCCGGCACTTCCCGCAGGCGCTCAACCACATCCCCGCCCACGCGACCCTGTTCCACCACCTGCCCGGCCCGGACGAGCCGGGCATCGTCGAGACCCTGGCGGCGATGACCCGGACGCAGGCGCCCCCCGAGGTGGCGGTGACGGGCCTGCGCTTCACCGGTCGCGGCGTCGCCTACGTGCTCGCCTCCGACGCTCTCTCGGCCTTCCGGGCGCGCCTCGCCGACCAGTTCGAGGGCCTGGGCGAGGGCCTGACCGCGCAGGACCGGCAGGGCTGGCGCCCGCACGTCACGGTGCAGAACAAGGTCGACGCCACCACCGCCCGGGCGCTCCACGCCGACCTGGAGGCGGCATTCACGCCGTTCCGGTTCACGGCGCCCGGCCTGCTGCTCTGGCGCTACCTCGGCGGTCCCTGGGAGCGCCGCGCCCGCTTCGCGTTCGGGTAGCGCGAGGTTCGCTCCCGTGGAGTTCGCCCGGATGGAGGCCGCTCCGCCGATCCGCTATGCCGGGAGCCTCCGGCCCCTCATCGACGCATTCGCGAAGTCGCCCGCATGAAAGCCCTGCCCTCCGGTTACCGCAACAATCCGCTCGTGACCCGGGCGAACGCCCTGCGGCTGGCGCTGCGCCTCAACGAGGTCGGCCCGGTCCTAGCGCTGCTGGCGGTGAGCCTCCTCGGCTACGGCTTCTTCGCCTTGGCCAACGAGGTCGGCGAGGGCTCGACCGCGGCGCTGGACCGCAAGATCCTGCTGGCCCTGCGCAATCCGGCCGACCTCTCCGACCCGATCGGGCCGCGCTGGCTCGAGGAGACCATGCGCGACATCACCGGGCTCGGCAGCGTCTTCACCATCGTGTTCGTGACGGCGGCGGCCTGCGCCTACCTGGCGATGACCGGGCGCCGTCGCATCGCCGTGTTCGTGATCGCGGCGATCGGCGGCGGTGAGATCGCCTCGACGGTGCTCAAGCTGTTCTACCACCGGCCGCGGCCCGACCTCGTGCCCCACGGGATGGAGGTCTTCACCGCGAGCTTCCCCAGCGGGCACGCCATGATGTCGGCCATCGCCTACCTGACCCTGGCGAGCCTGATCGCCCGCGTCGACCGTCAGCGCGGGGTGAAGATCCTGGTGCTCACCATCGGGGTGTCGATGACGCTGCTGGTGGGCCTGAGCCGCATCTATCTGGGCGTGCACTGGCCGAGCGACGTGGTCGCGGGCTGGTGCGTCGGCGCGGCCTGGGCCGCCCTGTGCTGGTTCGTCGCCCTGGTGCTGCAGCAGCGCGGCGAGGTCGAGGGTCCGACCCGCCACGGGGAGCCCGGCAGAACGCCTTAGCCGAACGACGCCTTAACCCTACGGGACGAAAAATCGCGCCGACGCTTGTGCCGGGCGGCACCGGCGGCTCGCAACCAGGTTACCCCACCTGCTACTTCTGGAGAGGGTCACATGGTTCCGCCCATTCGCGAGCGTCGCAACGGATGCCGGTTGCGGAGCCTCCTCGGCGCCGATATCCGCATCGCCCCGTTCGCCTCCGACACCGCCTGCCTGGTGCGCGACCGCGGCCCGGACGGGTTGCGCCTCGCCCTGAGCGACGGCGTGCCGCTGCCGGAGGTCTTCGATCTCCACATCCACAAGACCCGGCAGAGCCGGACGGTGCGCCTGATCTGGCGGGGGGACGATGGCGTCGGCGTCCGGTTCGTGCCGGACCCGCCGGCCGCCGTGCCCGTCCCCATCGGCCTGATGCGCGACCTTCGGGCGGCGCGCGCGGAGGTCGACGCCCTGCGGGCCCGCCTGGCCGCGCGGGGCGACGAGGCCTGAACCGGCCGGCCTCCCGTCGGCGCGGGCGTCCGGATCGCCGGAACCGCGTTTCTCGCCGTGACGTTCCCGAGGGGAGACCCGCCGGAACCGACAGCGAGCGACATGACGGATGAACGCCCCCTTTCCCGCCGCAACGTCCTTCGCGCGGGCAGCGCGACGCTGACCGGCCTCGCCCTCGGGGTGACGGGCGCGGGGGCGCAGTCGGGGCTTCCGGGCCCCTCCGTGCCGGCCGATACCGGCGCGGTGCAGGGCGGCAGGGTGATGTTCCCGAACTGGCGCGGCCCCGGCGACCGGGCACCCCCGCCGCCGCCCGCGCCGATGCCGCCGGGCCAGCGCGTGGGCTTCGCCATCGTGGGCCTCGGGCGCCTCAGCCTGGAGGAGATCCTGCCGGCCTTCGGCGAGACGAAGCGGGCCCGCGTGGTTGCGCTGATGTCGGGCACCCCCGCCAAGGCGAAGCTCGTGGCCGAGCAGTACGGCATCGCGCCGGAGGCGGTCTACGGCTACGACGAGTGGGACCGCCTGGCGCAGAACCCGGCGGTCCAGGCGGTCTACATCGTGACGCCGAACGCCGTGCATCGCGGCGACGTGCTGGCCGCGGCCAAGGCCGGCAAGCACGTGCTCTGCGAGAAGCCGATGGCGACTTCCTCGGCGGAGGCGCGGGACATGATCGCGGCCTGCGCGGCGGCCAAGGTCAAGCTGATGATCGCCTATCGCTGCCAGTACGAGCCCTACAACCGCGAGGTGGTGCGCCTCGCCCGCTCCGGCGAGTTCGGCCGCCCGCGCCTGATCCAGGCCTTCAACGGCCAGACCACCGGGCTGCCCCAGCAATGGCGCCTGAAGAAGGCGCTGGCCGGCGGCGGCGCCCTGCCGGATATCGGGCTCTACTGCCTCAACGGCGTGCGGGCACTCACCGGCGAGGAGCCGGTCTCGGTGACGGCGCAGATCCACTCGCCCGAGGGCGATCCGAAATTCGCCGAGGTCGAGGAATCGGTCGCCTTCACCCTGCGCTTCCCCTCGAATCTCATCGCCCAGTGCCTGACGAGCTACGGGGTGCACGAATCGCGCCGGCTCCAGCTTCACACCGAGAAGGCCGATATCGACCTGCAGAACGCCTTCGCCTACCGGGGCCAGCGCCTCGTGATCGCGCGGCCGGACGGGCCGGTGGAATCGCAGGACACCCGCATCCTCACGCCCAAGAACCAGTTCGCCCTGGAGATCGACCACATGGCCCGCTGCGTCCAGGAGGATCGGCGCCCGCGCACCCCCGGCGAGGAGGGGCTGCAGGATCAGGTCCTGATGGAGGCCATCTACGAGGCGGCGCGCACCGGCCGGCCCGTCCCGGTCGGTCCGCCCCCGGGCGCGCCGGGCGGCCTCGACGTCACGCGCGGCCCCGAGCTCGACGGGGCCGGCTGATCCGGCACCGTCGGGGACGGTTGCCTGGGCGTCATGCAATCCGCCTGAGGTGAGGCGGGCATGGCGCGGGACCGCGCCCGGGATCGCTCGACGCTTGGCTCCTTCACCGAACAGACCCCGCCCGCGGCGTGCCCGCGCGCGTTCGGCTGCCATCCAGGCGGCGATCTTGGTCGTGTTCCATGCCCCGCCATCGGGCGGCGCCGTTTCCAGGCGCGTGTGCAGGCGATCCGGAAGCGCGGGGGGCAGACGCCAGATCGCCTGATGGTGCCGCGCCGCGCAGGCGTCCGCGCTCGTGCGAGCCCGCCGGCCCAGTTCCTTCACGCTCAGATGTTCGGCGACGTGAGCCATGTTCGCCTCCGCAGGACGGTGAACAGGCTAACCCCATACGCCTTCAGGGGGAATTCGATCCGAAGCAATCAGCGGGAACCCGAATCCCACATTTTGGCGATTTAATCTAACCTTCCATTTGGCGATTGATTCATTAAGATTAAATCCAAGGATATATGACAGATCTATAAATATAGAAACAGGAATGGACGTTTGATAGAATATTGCCTCGAACAAAATATAGATTGGTCGGAGAGTTATCCTATGCCATCAATGGGTATATCGGCTTCGTCGTCCGGAAATGCCGTCATCGATGGCTTGCTGATGGGGCAAGCCTGGTCTGGCTCCGAGATCACGTTCGGCTTCCGATATGGCGATATCAACGAGAACGGGATCAACGATTTCGACGAGGGTGACTGGAAATCGTTCTATCGTGAGATGACGACCAACGTCGAAACCTTCGCCGATATCAGGCTGCGCGAAGTCTCCGGGCAGGGAAACATCAATTTCAAGTTGTGGTTGGACGGCGGCGGAGAGTCCGGTACGCCGGCGCTCGGCGTCACTGACGTCGACAGCGTCGTCGGGATCGCCCGTGACGTGGCCGCCTCAGCGGAGGTCGTCCGCCTCGGAACGCATTCCGTCTATTGGTTCCATGAGTTCGGCCATGCGCTCGGCCTGAAGCATCCCCACGACGACGCCGATGGCCCCTACGGGATGCTGCCCGGCATCAAGGACGACCGCGACCAGGGCACGACCTTCCTGAACTCGGAACTGACCACGACCCTGACCTACACGTGGTCGTTCCTGCCGGAGGACAACCCCTTCACGGTTGCCTACGATCCCGGCACCAGGGTCGAAGTCCAGCCCGGCTCCTTCGCGGCTCTCGACATCGCCGCCCTCCAGCACCTCTACGGAGCGCGCGCGCACAACACCGGCAACGACACCTATCGCTTCAGCGACGATGTCGACTTCAACCACGGCTACACGACGATCTGGGACACCGGCGGCTCCGACACCATCGAGTATGTCGGAACCAGCCGGGCCAAGATCGACCTGCGCGCCGCCACCCTCGGGAACGAGATCGGCGGCGGCGGCTGGATCTCCACCTCCGAGCCGTTGCAGGGGGGCTACTCGATCGCACACGGCGTCACGATCGAGAACGCGACGGGCAACAGGGCCGACGATATCCTCGTCGGTAACGACGCCGCCAATACGCTTACGGGTCTCGGCGGCAGGGACGTCCTCCGGGGCAATGCCGGCAACGATCGGCTCGATGGCGGAGCCGGCAACGATACCCTCGACGGCGGAGAGGGCTTCGACAGCGCCGTCTACCGCGGAGCCTTCAAGACCTATTCCCTGCGCGTCGAAGGCGCCGTCACCGTGGTCACCGGGGAGGGCGTCGACCGGCTCGAGAACGTCGAGCAGGCGATCTTCTCGGACGGCGTCTACGATCTCGGTCAGCGCGTCTTCAAACCGATCGGCACACCGGCGCCGGTCCCCACCCTGACGGGAACCGCTGGGGGCGACACGCTGACCGCCACCACCGGAGCGGCCTGGACCCTCGACGGTGGGGCCGGCGACGACATCCTCACCGGCAGCACCGGCAACGATCGCCTGAAGGGCGGCGCCGGCAACGATCGCCTCGACGGCGGGACCGGCGCGGACACGATGGTCGGCGGCAAGGGCGACGACACCTACGTGGTCGACCACAGGGGCGACGTGGTCTCGGAGGCCGGCAACAGCGGCCATGATTCCGTCGAGGCCTCGATCAGCTACACGCTGGGCGCGTGGCTCCAGGATCTCACCCTGACGGGCTTCGCGGCCCTGAACGGCACCGGCAACGAACTCGACAACACGCTCATCGGCAACGAGGCGGCGAACGTGCTGAGCGGGGGCGACGGCCACGACGTGCTGGATGGTCGCGGCGGCCGCGACCAGATGAAGGGAGGACGTGGCGACGACCATTACGTGGTCGACAATGCGGGCGACGTGGTGACAGAGCGCACCGGCGAGGGCATCGATCACGTCGAGAGCAGCATCTCCTACGTGCTCGGCGCCAACGTCGAGAACCTCTCGTTGACCGGGCGTCAGGCGATCGATGGGACCGGCAACGCCCTGTCAAACATCATCGTCGGCAATCAGGCGGCGAACGTCCTGGACGGACGAGAGGGAGATGACGTCGTGACCGGCGGCGGGGGGGACGATCTCCTGACCGGCGGCGCCGGGAACGATCGCCTGAACGGCGACGGCGGGAACGATTCCCTGAGTGGCGACGCCGGGAACGATCGCCTGACCGGCGGCAACGGGAACGATCTCCTGACCGGCGGCGCCGGGAACGATTCTCTGAGCGGCGGCGCCGGGAACGATCGCCTGCACGCCGGTGCGGGCGTCGACGAACTCATCGGTGGCGCGGGCAACGACATCTTCGTGTTCCTCGACGGCGACACGGGATCGCTCCGCAGCCAGGCGGATACGATCCTGGATTTCCAGACGGGCGACGTGATCAACCTGCACGACTTCGGCTACTGGGATCCGAACTTCCTGCACGTCGTGGGCGACGTGGATTTCAGCGGAACGCGCGGTGAAATTCGGTACACGCATTCCGATGGCGCGACGCTGATCGAGGGCGATGTCAGCGGCGATGGGCGGGCTGACTTCGCCATCAATCTGGCCGGAACCCACGCCCTCACCGCCAGAGACTTCGACTTCGACTTCCCGTCCTAGGCTCTGGACACATGACCAGCAGCTGACGGTAGCGGCGATGCAGACGGCCGCCAGGGAGTTGGCGGCCAGACGGTCGTTTCGTGTGGCGATGCGGCGGAAGTCCTTGAGGCGCCCGAACATGCGCTCGATGGCGTTGCCTCCCTTGTACAGGACGGGGGAGAAGCACGGCTTCCATCGCCGGTTGGACTTGCTTGGGCGGGATGTTGGGCGCCGCCCCCGTCGCTTCGATCTGACGACGGATGGCGTCGCTGTCGGAGCCCTTGTCGGCCATCATGATCCGGCACGTCGGCGCGCGCCCCAGGAGTTGCGCGCCTGCCTTGCAGTCGGCCACCTGTCCGCCCGTCAACAGGACGGCGAGCGGGCGGCAGAACGGGTCGGTGAGGGCATGGATCTTGGTCGTGCGGCCGCCCCACGAGCGGCCCATGGCCTGGCTTTGCTCCCCACCCCTTTCCACCGGAGGCGCAGCGATGCGCCTTCACGGCCGAGGAGTCGATCAGCACCTGGGAGGGCGGCCCACCGGCCCGGGCCAGGGTCTCGAACAGATCACCCCAGACCCCCTTGGCCGCCCAGCGCACGAAGCGATCGTAGAGTTTCTTCTTCGGGCCGTAGACCTCCCGCGGGGCGTCCGTCCAACGCCCGCCGGACTTCAACACGCGGATGATCCCGGCTGATCACGCGTCGATCGTCGACGCGCGCCTTGCCCCGGGTGTCGGTCGGCAGGTGCGGAGCGATCTTCGCAAACTGCTCGTGGGTCAACCAAAACTCGGCCATGGGCGCCTCCTTCCCCCGGAAGGAATCACAGGCACGCCCGCCAAGCCAAACTCATGGGTCCGGAGCCTGGAAAATAACGTCAATAGCATCGGCAATGAGAGGCTCGCCGCAGCATTCGCAGACCAACTTGTTCCCCACCGGGTTCCCGCAGGTCTTGTGTCGGAGAACGACCGGCGGATGATCTGGCGATGCGTGGCGATCGCCCCAGGCAATCAACGCATTCATGATCGGAAAAAGATCTTTTCCCATCACAGTCAGCCTGTATTCACCCCAACTTCCAGATTTGTTAAGCTGTATTTTCTCGACGATCCCGCGTGCCACCATCTTTTCAAGTCGATTGGCCAGCACATTCTTTGCAATACCTAAAGTTTGCTGTAATTCGACAAAGCGGCAGGCACCCTTCATCAGGAGTTCGCGGACGATGAGCAACGTCCAGCGTTCTCCAACCACTTCCAGCGTGCGCGCAATGGAACAATTTTGGTCGGCATAGTCGTTTTTCAGCATGAAGAAAGCCAAATCATCCGGCTTTGACCCAATCCCAACCAAAAGGCCCTGTGGCCGAACACCTATATGAACCCTTGGTCCGGCTACGACGCATATCGCCTATGGTCTCATCATGCAACTGCGTTCCCATGCCTCAGCTAGCGACCTGTGCCCCCTGGCGTCAGGGGGCACAGCGACGAATCCTCCGACGAGCGATGGACCTACTACGCCGGAATCGGGGGAGTAGGCATGTTCTCGAGCTTAGGAATATTTTCTGGCGAGCTGTAGTCGAAAGCGATCGGCCTGTTGGCCTCGGCCCAGGTCTTCGTCATGTCCGAGCCGATCCGGGGCGGGAATATGCCATCGACTATCCATAGTTCGAAGGGCGTATCGTCGATGTGCAATTCCCAGCGATAGCCCCGGTCCTTGACGAACGGCTTGACCGTCGCACCGATCCTCATTCCCACCCAGGCGCGCGTCTGATCCATCGTGTACTTGGTCTCGTCGATGGTATCGAGCGCGATATGGTCGATCCAGATACGAACGAAATCATCCGTCGGCTCGCCGCCGATGAAGCAGTCGTCCTTGGCGCACTCCCAGAAGAACACGTTCACATAGAATCGCGGCAGCCCAAGCTCGCTATAAATCCTTGTGATTTCTTTGGCGAATGCCTTCTTGATCTCTGGATCAAAGGCGCCCGGGGGATGTGCAATGTTCCATTGCGGCATGGTAGTTTCCTCCTCTTCGTTGGATGTTTTCTTAATTCACGCCATGGTGGCGCGTGGACCAGCCAGCAGATGCTCGCGGAACCATTCACGGGCCGGGCCTGCGGTTTCGGCGAAGAACGCTTCGTAAGCGTCGAAATGGCCGCCCGGAAAAGTAACCAGTTTCTTGGGTTCATTGAGTCCGGCAAAGGCGACGAGCTGGATATCTGTAAAGGTACAGACGTCGTTCGTAGCGACGATCATCATCAGGGGTTTCGGCGCTACATAGGGCCCCCAGGCGATCGGCTCGAATTCGAGGAGATGCTCCATTGAGGTGAGCGTTACTTCGTTCTTCCATGTCTCTGCTGGCATTGAATGCACCAGATCCATGAAGTGGCTTGGAATGCCATACATGTACGCCGCGTACTGATCCGGCTCTACCTGGAACAGCGGGTACGTGCCCGGTTCTGCCCCGGCGAGCCGCGCCTTGCGGTCCCCCGCGATTCGGTTGCGCAAATCGGTCAACTGGGGCGGGGTGAACATGCGGCTGGTATTGCGATGCCCGCTCACGTTGGGAATTTGCGCGACAACGCAGCTGATCCTGGGGTCGTTCGCGGCCATGACCATCGCCAGGCCACCTGCAAAGCTCGATCCCCAGATCCCGAGACCGCGCGCCCGGTCGAGTTCCGGCTGCGCCTCGAAAAAGGTGATGGCGTCCTTCCAGTCCGAAAGCTGCTGATAGGGGTTGATGTCGTGGCGGGGGCCGTCGGACTCACCACAGCCCCGATGGTCATGGACAAGCACGGCAAAGCCTGCCTGCGAAAAATAGTCGGCATAGTGGTCCAGCATCACCCGCATGCCGCCGAAGCCATGCGCCATGACGATTCCGGGCGCCGGCCCATTGTCCGACGCGTAAATCTTGCCGCGCAGAACCGTGCCGTCGCACGCTCGGAATTCGACCTTGCGTTCCATCATAGACCTCCCTTGTCGTTGGCACTCCAGCGTCGCTGCGCTGGTAGGCACGCCATCGTCTAACAATTCCGGTTTTATGATGCAACCTTTTCCGTTGCGTCATGAAACCATTCGCAGTAGAAACGGCCTGTCACACAGTCGAAGCGCTCAGCAGGATTCCAAGCGATGGCTCAATCAAACGCACTGTCGGTCATGACCTATGTCGGGCAGATGCATTCCTACGACGACAAGACCGGGTCCTTCTCTCCATCAAGTTCGGCTCTGCTCGTCGGCGAGAAGGACGCGGTGCTCATTGATGCCCAGCACATGAGGGCAGACGTCGAAGAGCTGATCCAAATGATCGCCGGCACTGGAAAGCGTCTAACGTCGATCTATGTCACGCACGGCCACCCCGATCACTGGTTCGGCATTGGCGAGATCATCCGGCGCTTTCCGGGCGCCCGGGCCTTCGCCACGGCGGCGGTGCTCGAAGACATCAAGAATGCATCGCCCGAGCTTACCGACTTTTGGCGCACCAGCTTCGGCCCGCGCGCGATCGTGCCGGATACGCTGCCCGAACTGCTGGAAGGCCCTCTCACCATCGAGGGGCACGCGATGGACATCATCAGCCTGCCGCAGGCCGACATCGCGCCGACCACGGCCGTGTTTGTTCCCGAACTCGGCGCCCTGATCAGCGCCGATGCGCTCTACAACAAGATTCACATGATGCTCGCCTTTACCGGCCCGGATCAATGGAAAGACTGGCTGAAGAGCATCGACATTCTCGAAGCGCTCGACCCGAAGATCATCATCTGCGGGCACAAGCGTGTGGAGAAACCGGACACCGACGCGCGCCGCATTATCGACGAGTCGCGCGCGTATGTTCAGACCTTCGCGGAACTGGCACCGAAGGCTGGCAGCGTCGAGGAATTTGTGGGTGCGATGGCGCAGAAGTTCTGGGATTTCGGTAATCTCTGGACCCTTCAATTCTCAGCCTGGAGTTATTTCGAAAACTATCGGAAGATGAAGTAATCGGCCCGTCGACTTCAGGAAGAGGCGTCTGTGGAGCACCTCGAAAGGTGCTCCACAGACTGGAGCAGGCGGCCCGTGTCGTGTGGGATGGAGGAGATCCGCTCAGTCGGGTTGCCGCGCCGGTATCCCGGCGCGCTGGGCAAGCGGACCAATGGCCAGTCTCTGGTCCCGCTCACTTTGGCGCAGACCGAGGTGGCTTTGGGCTTACGCTCGTTCCTTCCGGCAAGCCGGTTTCGCGAAAGGGGTTTCCAGTTTTGCGCCAAACCCCTGCCGAGCGGACATCGGCCGGCTAAAATGATAAACATAATCTATAGAGGTCTTGCAGACGGGATCGATCGGCCTATGGCAAGGGTTTCGCAGGGGCAGGCGAGGATCAACCGCCAACGCGTCGTCGAGGTCGCCGCGGCCCTGTTTCGTGAGCGCGGCCTCAACGGGGTCGGCGTCGCCGATATCATGGCCTCCGCCGGCCTGACCCATGGCGGGTTCTACGGCCAATTCGCCAATAAGGACGCCTTGGCCGTCGAGGCATTCGATTGCGCGGTCGCCGAGGATCTGCGCTGGAACGTGGACACCATTCTCGCGACCTACCTCTCCCTCGGGCACGTCCAGTCGCCCGGGAAGGGGTGTCCCCTGGCGGCCCTGGCGATCGACGTCTCGCGGGAAGCGCCAGGCAGTCCCGTCCGGATACGGTTCACCTATGGCGTTGAACATCTGGCCTCTGTTCTCGCCAATCTGACACCGAAGGCCTCGCGGCAGCGCCGTCGGCAGAACTCCCTCGCAACGTTGACGACGCTCATCGGAGCCGTTGTCCTGGCGCGCGCCGTCAACGACGAGACGTTGGCGAACGATCTCCTACAGGCGGCGCATTCCTCGGTCGCCCGTTTGGGCCCGGGAGGCCGATCTCGTTTGGGTGGACCCGGTCGCGCAAACGTCGCTCCGATCGAACCCGTGCCGGTCGGCGACTGTGCTCTGCCAAAATAGATTGTCCACGTCGTCTATTGATTCCAACTGGAGTGGGCCCCTGACGGTGGGCACGGTCAGGCGGCGGTTTTGACCGTCGGCCGGGCGGGTTGCTCCTCGAACGGCACGGGGCTGAGATACCCGAGCACGGCGTGCAGCCGCTTGGCATCGTAGACCACGTCGATGGAGCGCGGTGGCTCGGCTGCCACATCGGCGAAGGTCTCGAACGCCATTGGGGACACCCTCGACCGTGAGCCCGTTCATGAAGCGCTCGGCCTTGGCGTTGTCGCAGGGATTGCCACGCCGGCCCATCGAACCGATGACCCCATGCTGGGCCCAGCACCGTCCGATAAGCCTCGGCAGCGGATTGACGGCCACGGTCCGTGTGGTGGGTCAGTCCTGGCGTCGGCCGACGTCGCTCGATTCACCGCGCGGTTCAGGCGGGCATCGATCGACCGGCCGAGGGTGTACCGACGCGCGCCGAAGGCCGGAGGCGCGCGTCGGTGCGGTCCGTCACTGGACGACCTGGCATGCCTTGACGACGCCGGGGATGGGGTCCGAGCCGAAGGAGGCGCTCGTGCAGAAGATCGAGCCCGTCACCTGTCGTGAAACGTACTGTCCGTCGGCGCCGAAGCGGACCGTCTTCGGACCGTTGGTCACCACGCAGGTCTCGCGTTCGGCCGAGCAGGCGGTGACGACGGGACTCGTCGGCCCCGGGCCGGCGGCGCCGACGATCTGACAGGCCTTGACCGTCCCGGGGGCGGGGTCCGCGCCGAAGGCACCGCTCGTGCAGAAGATGGAGTCCATCACCTGCTTCGAGACATACTG
>NZ_JBYSXL010000007.1:0-57022 GCF_058782155.1 Methylobacterium sp. FW306-05-D | reverse complement strand
ACCGTTGGCGCCGAAGCGGACCGTCTTGGGTCCGTTGGTCACGACGCAGGTCTGGCGCTCGGCCGCGCAGGCGACAATGCTGTCCGCCGGACCCGGGACGGGCTGTACCGGCGGCACCGGGACGGGCGCCGTGGCGGTGCTCGCCACCTCACAGACCTTGGCCGTCCCGGGGGCGGGGTCCGCGCCGAAGGCACCGCTCGTGCAGAAGATGGAGTCCATCACCTGCTTCGAGACATACTGACCGTTGGCGCCGAAGCGGACCGTCTTGGGTCCGTTGGTCACGACGCAGGTCTGGCGCTCGGCCGCGCAGGCGACAACGTTGTCCGCCGGCCCCGGGACGGGCTGTACCGGCGGCACCGGGACGGGCGTTACCGGCGGCACCGGAACCGGCGGAACCGGGACGGGCGCGGTGGCGGCGGTGCTCGCGACCTCGCAGATCTTGATGTTTCCGGGGCTGGGATCGCGGCCGAAGGCCTCGTTCGAGCAGGGCGTGGAGCCCGTGACGGTCTTGGTGACGTACTGGCCGTTGGCGCCGAAACGGACGGTCCTGGGGCCGTTGGCCACCGTGCAGGTCTCGTACTCGGCGGAGCAGCGGGTCCAGGCCGTGTTGTCGACCGGTCCCGTTCCCGCGGCCGTGACCGACGGCACGGTGACGCCGCCGGCGGGCGCGGCGACGTTGGCGCCGAGCGCCACGATCACGCCGGGCGAGGGCACGCCCTTCCCGTCGATGGCGATGAGCTGGTAGTAGCCGGGGGGCGCGAGGTTGCCCGAGGCCGGCGTCTGCAGGGTGACGAGGGCGCCGGCCTGCGTGAAGCTCACCGGCACGCGCCGCTGCCCGCTGTTGAAGCTGTGGGTGACCTGGCTGAGGCCCACCAGCACCACCTGCGCGAGCCCGTTCTGGGAGGCGAGTTCGATCTGCATCGACTGGGCGTGGGCGAGCCTGGTGCTGCTCAGGCTGACGATCTGCGGACGGGGCGCGAGGGCCGCCTTCCCGTTCACCGTGACGAACAGGTAGGGCGGATAGTAGAACTCGGCGTTGAGGTTGGCGACCGGGCCGGGGGCGCCGCCGCCCGAGACCAGGACCGTGCCGTTCTGCATCAGGCCGGCCGAGGAATGGTAGCCCCGGTAGACCGCGTTCGACGCGCCCAGCGTCCAGGAATTGGTCTTGGGGTCCCAGAGCTCGGTGGCCAGGACGGTGTTGTCGCCGGCCTGGTCGTTGAACTTGCTGCCGCCGGTCACCGCCACCGTGCCGGTGGGCAGGACGGTGGCGTTGGCCCAGGCCCGGCCGAAGCGCATCGGCGGCGCCTCGGTCAGGACCGGATTGCCGCCGTTGAGGTCGACCAGCGTGGCCCGGCTGCTGGAAAGGAAGCCTTGGCCGTTGTCGTAGCTGTTGCCGCCGACCTGCAGGATCTTGCCGGTGTCGTACAGGGCCGCCGTCGAGACCGGGCCGACATTGGGCGCGTCGGTGGCGGAATTGGCGTTCCGCTGCGGCTCCCTGAACGGCATGGCGTTCACCGAACCGTTCCCGTTGGGGTCGAGGAACCACATCTTCTCGGCCGAGATGCCGAAGACCCGGCCGTTCGGGGCGACCCAGGCCCGGGGATACCACCAGCGGCTGTTGTCGGGGCCGAACGCATCGCGGCTGTTGGCACCGAACAGGCTGTTCCACTTCGCCCCGTCATAGACCTCCGGGGTCATGCCGGTCATCAGGCCCCGGTCGATGCTGCCCTGCGGGTCGGCGAAGCCGCCCTGGTAGGGGAAGGATCCGCCCATGATCAGCGGCCGGCCGTCGGCCAGGGTGATCATCGTCGAGTAGTAGCGGTCGTTGGCGAGCTTGGCGTCGATCAGGCCCACATTCGTCCCGGTGGGATTGAGAAGGGCGCTGCTCTTGTCGACCCCCCCGTCGAAGATGCCGCCGGCCACCAGCAGCGAGCCGTCGCCGAGGAAGGAGGTCGCGGCGCAGAAGCTGTTGACGAAGCCCGGCTCCTGGAAGTTCACGTGGGCGCCGTCGACCGGCCCCCGGCTCGGGTCCCAGATGTCGAAGGTGCGGCCGTTCTGCGCGCCCGGGTCGCCGATCGGGGTGCCGAAGGTCAGCAGCTTGCCGGTGGGCAGCAGGGTCATGTGGATGGCGTTGAGGGGCCAGGCCTTCACGCCCGACCACATGCCCTGGGTCGGCGCGGTGTCGGGGATCGTCAGGTTGGCGAGGATCGGGTCCGCCACGGGCGTGGCCACCACGGGAAGCTGCGCGGCGGCGGCCGGCAAGGCGGCACCGGTCCAGGCCGCCGGGGTCAGGAACGTGGCGGCCGCGAGGGCGCGCCAGCGGGCGGAGCCGGGACGGGAACCGGGCGGACGGGTCGAGGGGAGCATCGAAGGCCTTTCGGAAGAAACGTCAGGGGGCGGGCGCGGCGGTCGGGGGATGCCCGACGCCCTGCGCGAAGCGGTCGAGCGCGGCGAGGTCGCGGGCGAGGCGCGGCCGGTCGAGGGGGTTGGCGCCGTAGCTCATCGCGAGCTGACCGATGCGGTCGAAGACCAGCACGGTGTCGGGCGGCTCGCTCCGGTCGGCCGGGTAGCGCAGGGCCGCGCGCTGGCGCGCCGCCGTGTCGGGATCGCCGTCGACCAGGGCGAACCGCGCCGGATCGAGCCCGAGGCCGTCGGCGAAGGCCCGCAGGGCCGGCCCGTCGTCCCGCGCCGGGTCGAGGGTGACGCCGAGGACGGCCACCCGCACCCGCAGCGGAGCGGGCAGGCTCCGCTCCAGGGCGGCGATCTCGCGCAGGCGGATCACGCAGGCGATCCCGCAGCCCGTGGTCAGGAAACTCACCACCACCACCCGGTCCGCCAGCCGCGCGGCCGAGACCGCGTGGCCGGCCTGGTCGCGGCGCAACGCGTCGGGGGTCGGCCAAAGCAGGGATTCGAGATCGCTCCGCGGCGCATCCGGACCAGGTCCACCGGCCCGGACCGGCCCGGAGGCGAGGATCAGGGCCGCGCCGGCCAGGACGCGCAGGGTCCTAGAAAAGTCACCGAACCGGAACGACATCGCAGCTGATCCTGCTTCATCAGCGGAGGGCTGCGCCGCTCTGCTGGACAGAAGCAGGAATAGACCGCCGAACCTTTGCGATGCAGTTCACAAAACTACTTAATACGATTCACTATTAACAGCTTAGCGCCATGTCTTCATGTTCACGACTGAAAGAACAAATATAGTTTGCCCATCGGGCCCAGCCCGCGAACAGCAGACTTGGATCGAGGCCGGCGTGATCTGGTTCTCGTCGGGACAGTCCGTGCCCGGCAGGGCCGAAGCATTCGCACGCAACCCGGCGCACCGAATCGCTGCCGTCGGGCGTCGGACCCGCGCATGGTCGCCACGGAAACGATCCCGCGGCGAAGCTTTGCTGCGCTGCCGCCCGGGCCGGACGGGAGCAATCGGGCAGGACGGGCCGGCCGGAAGGCCTAGCGGGGCGCGCGGATGGGCACCATGAGCCCGTCCGGAATCCGGCGCAGGCGCACGGAGGAGAACGGCGCGCCGGGCCGGTTGGGCACCCATTCGATCGCCGGAACGGTGCGCGCCCGCCGCCGTGCCGCCATCCGCATCAGCGATTCCCGCAGGGCGAAGGCGCCCAGCGTCGCCAGGGCCACGCCGAGCCCCCAGAAGGACAGGAGCAGGCCGATCGAGACCTTGCCGTTGAATTCGCGCAGCAGCCCGAGGGCGAAGGCGAAGTACCAGGACACGCCGGAGACCGCGCCCGAGACCAGGAAGATCCCCGCCGCCAGGCGCGAGACGCCGTCGAGCATGGGGCGGCGCACGTCGCGCAGGACCCTCGGCAGCACCAGGGCGTGGATCAGCACGCCGTTGACCGTCAGCACGCCGACCACCGCCACCTTGGCCCAGATCTTCGGATTGGCGAGTTTCTCCGGCGCCTCGATGGCGTAGAGCCCGAGGAAGCCGAGCCCCGAGATCCAGAGCAGGGCGATGCCCATGCTCACGACCTTGCTGATGAAGTGGAAGCTGCGTTCCATCGCGGCCGGCATCGCGCCCTCGCGCATCCAGCGCAGGATCCAGAAATCCAGCATCGTCGCCCCGCCGAGGCCGAAGCACAGGCCGATCAGGTGGAGGCCGATCAGGGGCGTCAGCAGGCGCACCGGCGGAAGCGGCGCCGGCAGCGCCAGCATCAGCGGACGGCCGAGCCCCGGCCCCGCCGCCGCACAGACCCACAGCAGCGCGACGAGGCCGACGGCCAGGGCCACCAGCGCCGTGACGCAGGCCCGGATCACGGGACCGCCGGGTTCGGATCTCTGCATGGCGCTCCTCTCCGGGCGCGGGGAACCAAGATGAGAGGAATGCCTCGTATTTGATAAGAAATCCGAAATAACAATAAGCCTTCACGAGCAATCCGAGACAATCGTAAATCTCGGCACCCTGACCTGTATCGATACTGTTGAAATACCGATCCTTGAGGATGGCAGAAAACAAAATCCACGGCGCCGGAAGGTTCCGTGCGGGCCCGATCCGGTGCGGACCTGGCCTGCCGACCAAGATCGGAGATCAGGCCGCGCCCCACGGGCGGCCTCGACTGCAGAATCGGGGCGGATCGATCCCGGCAAGACGCGATGGAGTCTTGCGCGGCGGGACGCTGGTGGGACATCGGGAGAGGGCAGTCCCGATCACGAGAAACGATACGTCCCTCTCCGCAATCGATCTCGAAGGCCACATGGGCCTCGGGAGCGGAAGGGGTCCGCGTGGGAGCGGGGGGACCCCTTACGAGAACGTCTTCCTGGCGATCGACCGCGAAGTCACCCATGTCGGGGATGGATCGAGCGCCCTGAAGCCGCAGGCCTTCCTGTTCCTGATCGCGGATGGAATGGCGAATGGCCAGTCCTACGACAACGGCTTCGACGGCTCGAAGCCGCAGCGGCTCGACAGCACCTTGTGTAAACCCCTGAAGGATCGGGGATCACCATACCGGTGCTGCATATCCCCGCTGTTCCCCTCGCCAAGCCGCACGATACGAATGTCGGGGACGAGAACGAGCGGGTCGACAGCCTGATCCCCAGTGTTCCCCAGTCGCTGCAGACGTGCGTCTCGACCGGTTATTGCAGGACTGCGCGTTCGGCAACGAAGATTCGGGATGCCTCGAACTCGATGTTCGATCAGGCAACCCGTCAAGCGCGGCTCGTCAGCAGCTTCCGCATGTAAATGCAAGCTTTTTGCACAGATCCGAAACCCACATGTCGCGACACGAACAAGCGTTTCGTGCGTGCCACCAAACCGTGATGGAACGGAATCACCTGAGATGACGTCTGCAAGGACATTCTCCGATCGGAACGAACTGTCGTTGCTTTATGCTCGTCTACCTCGTCGATGTTCAGTGCCCGGCAGATGCTCACGGTGCCAAGAAATTCTTCCAGTTTGCCATCCTGAGCGAGAGTGAAATCCTGGCGACAGCGACGATCTGCACGACGTTGAGGCTCCACGCCGGCCTGGTCACCGGGTGCCGCCCGGCCCTCGACCAGAGGGAGCATCGCGCCTTGAAGCCTCACGCCCCGAAACTAGTCCGGCTCGTTTCGGAGGCCCCGGCCGGATCGCCGGACCGCGGGTGAATCCGCGTCGTCGCGCGAGCCGGAATCTGTCCGGCGCCCCCCGGTCGTGCGGGCGGATGCGGGCAT
Source organism: Methylobacterium sp. FW306-05-D (assembly GCF_058782155.1). NCBI lineage: Bacteria > Pseudomonadati > Pseudomonadota > Alphaproteobacteria > Hyphomicrobiales > Methylobacteriaceae > Methylobacterium > Methylobacterium sp. FW306-05-D. Next base: position 51,361 of record NZ_JBYSXL010000007.1, on the reverse strand, counting down.
GGATGGGGGTACCGTGGCGTCCCGCTCCCGCGGCGACCACGGACGCCAGGATGGCCGCCGGAAGACGATGGCCACCCGACGACCGGAAGCGCCGGCCCCGCGCTGCCGCCTTCGCCCGACTCCTAGCCGCGCCCCGACGAGCCCCGGACCACGAGCCGACCGCTCAGCGTGACCTTTCGGACCGCCTCCGCCGGTGCCTTCAGCCGGTCGAACAGCAGCGCCATCGCCTGGGCGCCGATCTGCGCCACCGGCTGCTCGATCACCGTCAGGCCGGGCTCGACGAGGTCGGTCCAGGGGTCGTTGTCGAAGCCGGCGAGGCCGAGCTGGTCCGGGACCGTCAGGCCGCGCGTGCGCGCGGCGCGGACCGCGCCCATCAGGGTCAGGCCGTTCGACAGGATCAGCGCGTCGGGCCGGTCGGGCTCGGCGAGCCATTGGGCGAGTGTCGCCTCGGCCGCCTCCGCCGTGGGCGGAGCGACGCGGACGAGGGGCTCGGCGCCGTGGCGCCGGATCGCCGCCTCGTAGCCGGCCCGCCGCTCCTGCGCGGTTGAACTCGTCGAGCCGAACAGGCCGCCGATGCGGCGGTAGCCCCGCGCCCGGAGATGATCGACCAGGGTCGCGGCCGCCGCCGCGTTGTCGAGCACCACGCTGTCGCAGAGGCCCGCGGGGCCGGTCCGGTCGATGAACACCACGGGCACGTCGAGGCTGTCGGCCGTGAGCGACTCGGCGGTGGTGCGGGTGGGCGCGAAGATCACGCCGGTGACCCGCTCCTCCTCCATGAGGCGCAGATAGAGGCGCTCGCGCTCCGGGTCCTCGTCGGTGTTGCACAGGATCACCCGCATGCCGGCGGCATAGGCGGCATCCTCCACCGCCCGGCTCACCGCCGTGAAGAACGGATTGCGGATATCGGCGACGATCAGCCCGATGGTCTGCGTCGATTGCGAGCGCAGGCGCCGGGCGGACAGGTTGGGCCGGTATCCGGTGGCCCGGACCGCCGCCTCGACCTGCTGGCGCAAGGTTTCGCTGACCGGCCCTCGGCCCAGGGCCCGGGAGACCGTGGCCGTCGAGACGCCGGCCGCCCGCGCCACGTCGCGAATACTGGCACTCATCGCGGAGAGAACGTTTTCAGCGTCATGCAGCGGTTCTGACGCTCGGGCCACGCTATGGCAAGCGGGGACTTGGCATTATTGCGCCGATTTGCGTTGACAGGGATTGTGAAAACGTTTTCATAGCGACAACGAACAACGCGGCCACACACGATCACCGGAGGAGCACGCCATGCTCGCACCGACGCCGACCCTGCCTCCGCGCCTGCTGATCCAGCTCGCCGCCGCCCCGGCCAGCAAGGAGGCGGCGATCCGCGAGGCGGCGCAGCTCCTCGTGGCGGCCGGCTGCATCGAGCCCCCCTACGCGGCGAGCATGCTGCGGCGCGAGGGCGTGGCGAACACCTATCTGGGCCACGGCGTGGTGATCCCGCACGGCATGGTCGACGACCGCCACCACGTCCGCGCCAGCGGGCTCGCGGTGCTGCAGGTGCCGGGCGGGATCGAGTGGCACGACGGACAGGTCGCGCATCTGGTGGTCGCCATCGCGGCGCAATCGGACACCCACATCACCCTCCTGCGCCGGCTGACCCGCCTGATCCAGGACGAGGCGCGCCTCGCCGCCCTGCGCACCACCACCCGCAAGGAGGAGATCGCCGCGGCCCTCACGGAGGACGCGCCCGCCCCCGGCGCCGCCGGCCCGGCCGTCGACCTCCGGCAGCGCTTCGACTGGACGGTCGACTACCCCACCGGCCTCCATGCGCGCCCGGCCGCGCACTGGGTCGAGACCGCCCGCGCCTCCCCCGCCCGGATCCAGGTCCGCCACGGCGCCGAGGTGGCCGATGCCAAGAACCTGATCGCCCTGCTGCAGCTGGGCCTGCGCTGCGGCGACGCGGTGACGATCTCGGCGGAGGGCGACGACGAGGCCGGCGCCCTCGCGCGGATCTGCGCGGCGGTGACGGGCCTGAGCGCCGGCGAGAAGGCCGCCGCCAAGGCCGCGGCGGACGCCGCCGCCCGGGCCGCCGGTCCGGTGGCCGGCTGGAACCCCGCCGACGCGCCGCGGGTGCTGGCCGGCATCGGCGCGAGCCCCGGCCTGACCATCGGGCCGATCCACGTGCTGAGCCAGGCCGAACTCGTGGTCCCGGACGCGCCCGAGCCCCTGACCTCCGGCGGCGACCGCCTGCATGCGGCGCTGGCCGCCACCGAGGGCCAGCTCCGGGCGCTGGCCGACGACACCGAGCGCCGCCTCGGCAAGGCCGATGCCGGCATCTTCCGGGCGCAGGGCGAACTCATCGCCGATACCGACCTGATCACCCTGGCCTGCCAGCTCATGGTGGAGGGCCACGGGGTCGCCTTCGCCTGGAACCAGGCGGTGGAGCGGATGGCCGGCCGGCTCTCGGCCCTGGGCAATCCCGTGCTGGCCGCCCGCGCGGCGGACCTGCGCGACGTCGGCCGCCGGGTGCTGGCGCAGATCGACCCGTCGCTCAAGGGCGGCCACGACCTGCCGGACGCGCCCTGCATCCTCGTCGCCCCCGACCTCGCCCCGTCCGACACCGCCGGGCTCGACCCCGCCCGGGTCATCGGCCTCGCCACCGCCCAGGGCGGCCCGACCTCGCACACCGCGATCCTGGCGCGCACCCTCGGCATCCCCGCCCTGGTGGCGGGCGGCCCCGGCCTGCTCGCCCTGCGGAACCACACCCCCGCGATCCTCGACGGCGGCACCGGCCGGCTCTACCTCGACCCGAGCGCGGCCGACCTCGCCTCGGCCCGGGCCTGGCGCGCGCGCCGGCAGGCCGAGGCCGACGAGGAGGCCCGGGCGCGCGCCCTGCCGGCCCGCACCCGCGACGGGCACGCGGTCGCCATCGGGGCCAACGTCAACAACCCCGAGCAGGTCCCCTTCGCCCTGGACCAGGGCGCGGAGGGCGTGGGCCTGATGCGCACCGAGTTCCTGTTCCTCGAGCGCGGCGACACGCCGAGCGAGGACGACCAGTACGCCACCTACCGGGCGATGCTGGACGCGCTGGCCGGCCGCCCCCTCATCGTGCGCACCCTCGACATCGGCGGCGACAAGCAGGTGGCCCACCTGCACCTGCCGCGGGAGGAGAACCCCTTCCTGGGCGTGCGCGGCGCCCGGCTGCTCCTGCGCCGGCCCGACCTGATGGAGCCGCAGCTGCGGGCCCTCTACCGGGCGGCCCGGGACGGCCTCGCCCCCGGCGCGGCCACCGGCAAGGACGCCCCGCTCTCGATCATGTTCCCGATGATCACCTCGGTGCCGGAGGTGCTGGCGCTGCGCGCCCATTGCGCGCGCATCCGGGCCGAACTCGACGCGCCGGAGCTGCCGCTCGGCATCATGATCGAGGTGCCGGCCGCCGCGATCCAGGCCGATGCCCTCGCCCGGCACTGCGACTTCTTCTCCATCGGCACCAACGACCTGACGCAATACGCCCTGGCCATCGACCGCCAGAACACCGAGCTCGCGCCCGAGGCCGATTCCCTGCATCCGGCGGTGCTGCGCCTGATCCACATGACCTGCGAGGGAGCGGCCAGGCACAAGCGCTGGGTGGGCGTCTGCGGCGGCATCGCCGGCGATCCGTTCGGCGCCTGCCTCCTCGCCGGGCTCGGCGTCCACGAGCTGTCGATGACCCCGCGCGACGTGGCCTCGGTGAAGGCGCGGCTGCGGGCGAGCGAGATGGGCGCCCTGCGGGCCCTGGCCGCCCGGGCCTGCGCCCAGGAGGACGCGGCGGCGGTCCGGGCGCTGGCCGCCCTCGGCGACGGAGAGCCGGCATGACCCGCGTCGTCACGCTCACCCTCAACCCGGCCCTCGACAGGACCGTGATCCTCGACGACCTGCGGCCCGGCCACGTCCACCGGGCCCGCGGGACCCGCTCGGATGCCGGGGGCAAGGGCGTCAATGTCGCCGCCTGCCTCGCCGACTGGGGCGTGCCGGTGGCGGCCACCGGCCTCCTCGGCGACGGCAATGCCGCGCCGTTCCAGGCCCTGCTGGCGGCCAAGGGCATCGCCGATCGCTTCGTGCGGATTCCCGGGGAGACGCGGACGAACCTGAAGCTGTTCGACGCCGGCACCGGCGACACCACCGACGTCAACCTGCCGGGTCTCACGGTCGGTCCCGACGCCCTCGCGGCCGTCCGGGACGTGCTGCGCCGGGCCGTGGGGCCGGGCACGCTCGTGGTGCTGGCCGGCAGCCTGCCGGGGGGCGTCGCGCCGGAGATCTACGCGGAGATCGCCGCCGAGCTGCGGCCGGCCGGCGCCCGCCTCGTCCTCGACGCCTCCGGCCCCGCCCTGGCGGCGGCCCTGGCCGCCCCGGCCGGGGCGCTCCCCTTCGCGGTCAAGCCCAACCGGCACGAGCTCGAGGACTGGGCCGGGCGCTCGCTGCCGGCCCTGGCCGACGTGGTCGAGGCGGCCCACGGCCTCGTGGCACGCGGCATCCCGCTGGTGGTGGTCTCGCTCGGCCCCGAGGGCGCGCTGTTCGCCACGGCCGAGGGCACGCTCCACGCCCATCCGCCGCCGACCCGGGTGACCAGCACGGTCGGAGCCGGGGACGCCCTCGTGGCCGGCCTCGTCGCCGGCCTGCATGCGGGCCTCGACCCGGCCGCGATCGCGCGCCTCGCCCTGGCCTTCGCCGCCGGCAAGCTCGGCCTGGCCGGCGCCAACCTGCCGGCGCGCGCCACCGTCCTGGCCATCGCCGCGACGGTGCGGATCACGCCGGTCGCCGTCCGCGCCTGAGGCGCCGGACGTCGGATCATCACCCGGACGCACCGGCGAACCGGGACAGGACCAGACGGGAGGAAGCCATGACGCAGGTGCTCGCAGTGGTGGGCGGTGGGGATCTCGGCCTGCACGCGGTGCTGGCCGGCGAGGCCCTGCGCAGGGCGGCGGGCCGGCGCGACCAGCCCCTCGACCTCGAATTGCGCGGCAAGGGCGTGACCGGCAACGCCCTGAGCGCGGGCGCCATCGCGGCCGCCGATGCGGTCCTGCTGGTGGGCGACGGCGATCTCGACGAGGGCCGCTTCGGCGCCATGCGCCGCGCCCGCATCCGCATCGAGGACGTGCTCACCGACGCCCACGCGGTGCTCGACCGGTTCCTCGCCGGCTCGGAGGAGGCGGGGACGGACACGGCGCCGAGCGGGCGCCGGCGGATTGTCGCCGTCACCTCCTGTCCCACGGGCATCGCCCATACCTTCATGGCCGCCGAGGGCATCCGGGCGGCGGCCGAGGCCCTCGGCCACGAGGTCCGGGTGGAGACGCAAGGGTCGGTCGGTGCCCGCGACGCCCTCACGGCCGCCGAGATCGCGGCCGCCGACATCGTGCTGATCGCCGCCGATACCGGGGTCGACCGCACGCGTTTTTCCGGAAAGCGGCTCTACGCCACCACCACCAAGGCGGCGATCCGCGACGGCAAGGGGCTGCTCGCCACGGCGCTGGCCGAGGCGCAGCACCAGCCCGCCGCCGGACCCGCGCCCGCCGAAGCGGACGGCCCGGCCCGGCCCGCGGCGGCGGAGACGAAGGCGGGCGCCTACAAGCACCTGATGACCGGCGTCTCGTTCATGCTGCCCTTCGTGGTGGCGGGCGGCCTGCTCATCGCCCTAGCCTTCGCCATCGGGGGCATCGACGCGATGAAGTCCGATCAGGCCGGCACCCTGGGCTTCGCCCTGGGCGAGATCGGCGCCAAGGCGGCCTTCGCCCTGATCGTGCCGGTGCTGGCCGGCTACATCGCCTTCTCCATCGCCGACCGGCCCGGCATCGCGCCGGGCATGATCGGCGGCATGCTCGCCGCCAACCTGCAAGCCGGCTTCCTCGGGGGCATCGCGGCGGGCTTCATCGCCGGCACGACCACGGCCTTCCTCAACCGGCACATCCGCCTGCACCGGAATCTGGAGGGCCTGAAGCCCGTCCTGATCCTGCCCCTGCTGGCCACCGCGATCACCGGCCTGCTCATGGTCTACGTGGTCGGCGTGCCGGTGGCGGCGATCCTGGCGGCGCTCACCGATTGGCTGCGCAGCATGCAGGGGACGAGCGCCGTGGTGCTCGGCCTGGTGCTCGGCGGCATGATGGCGGTGGACATGGGCGGCCCGGTCAACAAGGCCGCCTACGCCTCCGCCGCCGCGCTGATCGCGTCGGGCATCACCGCGCCCATGGCGGCGGTGATGATCGGCGGCATGACGCCCCCGCTCGGGATCGCGCTCGCCACCCGCCTGTTCCCGGGGCGCTTCTCGAAGCCCGAGCGCGAGGCCGGCGGCGCGGCCGCCGTGCTCGGCGCGGCCTTCATCACCGAGGGGGCGATCCCGTTCGCGGCGGCCGATCCCCTGCGGGTCATCCCCTCCATGGTGGCGGGGTCGGCGCTGGCCGGGGCCGTGGCCCTGAGCCTCGGCGTCGAACTGAAGGTGCCCCATGGCGGCCTGTTCGTCCTGCCCATCCCCAACGCGGTCACCAACGTCCCGGGCGCCCTGATCGCCCTGGCGACCGGCACCCTCGTCACCGGGCTGCTCGTCGGCCTGCTCAAGAGGCGCGCCGCCTGAGGCCGCTCCCCCGCGCGGGGGACCGATCCGGCCGCGGAGCGGCCGGCCACGATCACCCGGCGCCAAGACCAGGAACGCGAAGACGACCACCGACGGGGGATGACGGATGAGCAAGGGATGGAGGGCGGCCGCATTCGGCCTCGGCCTGGCGACGCTGACGCCGGCCCCGGATGCGCGGGCGCAAGTGACGCGCGGGCAGGAGACACAAGGTCAGGAGACGCGAAGTCAGGAGGTTCCTGCGGTGCAGGCCGACGGCATCGGCGTTCCCGGCCCGCTCCGGGGCCCGGCCCTGCGACGCCCGCCGGCCCGGCCGGACGGCCAGGACATCACCGGCGCCGAGAGCGCGGCCGGCGCCGCCGACACCCTCGGCCAGAGCGCGACCCCCGCGACCCTGCCCGCCGGGGTGTTCGACCTCGGCAACGGCCTCGCGCTCAGCGCCAACTATACCGGCCAGGCCGCCGCCAACCCGGTCGGCGGCATCCGCCAGGGGGCGGCCTATGCCGGCCAGCTCTTCTTCGGCATCGATGCCGACCTGAACCGCCTCGCCGGCATCGCGGGGGGCGCCCTCCACATCGCCGTCACCAACCGCCACGGCGACAACCTCGCGGGCGACGACATCGGCAACAACACCTCGGTGCAGGAGATCTTTGGCGGCGGCCAGACCACGCGGCTGACGCTGCTGAGCTACGAGCAGAAGCTGTTCGACGACCGGCTCGTGGTCGAGTTCGGCCGGCTGGTGGCGAACATCGCCTTCCTGAACTCGCCGATCTACTGCAATTTTCAGTCGAATTCCGCCTGCGGCAACCCGACCTTCGTGTTCAAGACCTCGAACTTCACCTTCTGGCCGGTCTCGAGCTGGGGCGCCCATGCCAAGGCCTGGCTCACCGACCGGGTGTTCGTCCATGCGGGCGTCTACGAGGTCAATCCGCGCCACCAGCAGCCCGGCGACAACGGGCTCGACTTCTCCACCCGCGGCGCCACCGGGGCGATCCTGCCGTTCGAGCTCGGCTATTCCACCACCTTCGCCAACGACCCCCTGCCGCGCAACTACGGCATCGGCGGCTGGTTCGACGCCTCGGACTACGCCGACCCGGTGCGCGACGTCACCGGCCAGCGGGCGGTGCTCACCGGTCTCGCGCCGGCGACCCGGTTCGGACGCTCGGGCGTCTATGCCCGCTTCGACCAGATGGTCTGGCGGCCCGATCCCGCCGGCATCCAGGGGCTGACCCTGTTCGGCGTCGCCATGGCGGGCACGTCCGGCCGCCTCGTGGAGGATTACTTCCTGGAGATCGGCGCCCTCCAGACCGGCACCTTCGCGGGCCGGCCGTTCGACACCCTCGGCTTCGTGATCAACACCCAGCGCTTCAGCCCGCTGGCCCTGTCGAACATCACGCTCGCGCAGACCGCGCTCGGCCTCGACCGGACGATCCCCCGCCAGCAGATCATGATGGAGCTGAACTACGGCATCCAGGTCACGCCCGCGATCCGGCTGACGCCGAACCTGCAATACATCCTCAACCCGGACCAGACCCGGTTCCCCTTCTACAGGAAGAACATTCCCGATGCCCTGGTCGTCGGCGCCAAGCTGTCGGTGGACCTCTTCACCCTGGCCGGGCTGGCACGGGGCCCCGGGCAGAACTGAGGAGGCCGGGCGGATGGCCCGCCCCCGCCGACCGCGGCGCTTGCATCCGCGCCGCCTCAGCCGACGCCCGTGGGACCGTCGATCACGCGCCGTACGCGCCGGGCCAGCTCCAGGCGCTTGTAGGGCTTGTTGATGATCTCGAATTCCGTGCCGCCGGCATCGGTGCGCTCCAGGGACGCCTCCGCGTAGCCGGTGGTCAGCAGCACCTTGATCCGGGGCTGGCGCTCGCGCGCGGCGCGGGCCAGCATCACGCCGTTCATCCCGCCCGGCATGATCAGGTCGGTGAACAGGAGGTCGATGCGCCGCTCGCCGTCGAGGATCTCGAGGGCGGCTCTCGGGCCGTCGGCCACGAGGACCTTGTAGCCGAAATCCTCCAGGATGATGCCCGCGGTCTCGGCCACGTCCGGCCGGTCGTCGACCACCAGGACCGTCTCGGTCCCGTGCCGGTCCGCGGCCCGCTGCGAGGCCTTGCGCTCCTCCTCGATCTTCTGGTCGCTCGCCGGGAACAGCAGGCGCACGGTCGTGCCGTGCCCGACCTCGGAGTAGATCTTCACCGAGCCGCCGGACTGCTTGGCGAAGCCGTAGACCATCGCCAGGCCGAGTCCGGTGCCCTTGCCCTCGCCCTTGGTGGTGAAGAACGGCTCCATCACGCGGTGCAGGATCTCGGGCGGCATGCCGCTCCCGGTATCGGTGACGGAGACCACGACGTAGGCGCCCGGCCCGACGGTCTTGAACAGGGCGGCATCCTCGTCCTCGACGAGGAGGTTCTCGGTCTTCACCGTGACGGTGCCGCCGTCCGGCATCGCGTCGCGCGCGTTCAGCATCACGTTGAGCAGCGCCACCTCGGCCTGGGTCGGGTCGATGCGGGTGTTCCAGAGGTCGGGCAGGAGGTCCTGGCGCAGGGTGATGTGGTCCCCCAGCGTGCGCTCGGCCATCTCGCTCATGCTGTGCACGAGGCCGTTGAGGTTGAGGAGCCGGCCCTCCAGGCGCTGCTTGCGCGAGAAGGCGAGGAGCTGGTGGGTCAGCTTGGCGGCGCGCTCGGAGGCGTCGCGGACCGCTTCTCCGGCCCGGCGCAGGCGCCCGACGTCGATGTCGGGATGGTCGACCAGGGCGAGCATGACCTCGTTGTGCCCGGAGATCACCTGCAGCAGGTTGTTGAAGTCGTGGGCGATGCCGCCGGTGAGCTGGCCCAGGCTCTCCATCTTCTGGGCCTGATGCAGGGATTCCTCGGCGTCGCGCCGGCGCGAGACGTCGAGCTGCGAGCCGAAGAAGTAGACGAGGTCGCCAGACCGGTTGAACACCGGGGAGACGAAGAGCGCGTTCCAGAACGAGGAGCCGTCCTTGCGGTAGTTGATGATCTCGGTCGAGAACTCGCGCTGTTCCGCGATGGCGAGGCGCAGTTCGGCGACCACCTCGCGGTCCGTCTCCGCACCCTGGAGAAAGCGGCAGTTCGTGCCGATCAGCTCGTCGCGGGTGTAGCCGGTCATGCGCTCGAAGGCGCGGTTGACGAAGATGATCGGGTTGTCCGTCTGATGCGGATCCGTGACGATCATCGGCATCCGCGTGGTCTCGACGGCCGCGAAGAAGATGTCGTGATGTTGATCGATGACACCCGAAGGACCGCTGCCGGTGACGGGCGTCTTCGGGCCGTATGTCTTCGGCTTCTCGGGGGAAGTCGGCAAATCAAAGCTCCGGTATTCGAGACACCGAGGCGTCTTGAACCATTCCAGATGGTCAGATGCCATACGGTGCAAGACCGGTGAATGGCGATTGAACAAAAGTTGAACCCATGGTCGCGGCGTTGTCGTCGCAGGCTGACTTTACCAGCCGCGTGTCGGGACTCGGCCTCACGCCGCCGATGCGGACGGTGCAGGCCTTCCCATCCGGCCTGATCGCCGGCGCAGGCCGGCTGGTGCATCCATACCAGGCATCCTGCCGAGAAATCGCGGCCGCGACCGGAACAGGATTGCGCACAACCCGTTCGTGGACGGTGACCGACGCGCCCCGGCAGCTGTCCGGCCCGGCGACCGTCCTGCGCACAACGATTGGAGAACATCATGGTCGATACCAACCGCGTGACGGGCACCGCCCGGGACCTCGCCGGCAAGGCTCAGGGCGCCCTCGGCGACCTGGTCGGATCGCGCGAGGACTCGGTGAAGGGACGCCTGCGCGAAGCCCAGGGTTCGGCGGAAAACCTCTACGGCCAGGCCAAGGACGCCGTCCGGACCGTGGCCGACGAGGTCTCGGACTATGCCGAGGACGCCTACGACCAGGGCAAGCGCCAGTTGCACGAGGTTCACGAGCGGTCCGTCGAGTGGCCGCACGCCTCGCTGCTCGTCGCCGGCCTCGTCGGCTTCGGCCTCGGCCTCCTCGTCAGCAAGATCTGACGCCTCCGCACGCTTCGCGCCACCGATCCCTCCGGGGAGTCCTTCCCGGCCGCCCCTGCCCCTGACGTTCCGGCCGATCGAGATCGGGACTCCTCGCCTCTCGCGGCCCGAGCGTCGGCGACGCGGCAAGGGGAGGGCGCCTTCGGATCGGAGAAGGGCTGCGATCCCCGCACAGGATCTTGTGCCTTCGGCTGCGCCGGAATCGACGTGGCGCGGATTTGAAAGCAAGGATCGGGATGCGCGCCGGATTCCATTCGGGTCAGAAGGCCGTGACCGAGCCGGTTCCTACGGATTCCGGCGGCCGACGACGGAGGACGTCCCAGATGCAGCGCGCCGAAGCGGATCCCCGGCCCCAGGCCTCCGGCCCGTCCGAGATCGCGAGCGCCCAGCGATGGGCCGCCCTCGCGGCTCGGGACCCCGACGCGGACGGCCGGTTCGTCTATGCGGTGCGCACCACCGGCGTGTATTGCCGACCGAGTTGCCCGTCGCGGGCGGCGCACCCGGACAATGTCAGCTTCCACCCGACCTGCGCGGCGGCGGAGGCGGCGGGCTTCCGCCCGTGCCGGCGCTGCCGGCCGAACGAGGCCCCGCTGGCGGAACGGCAGGCGGCGGCGATCGCCCGGGCCTGCCGCCTGATCGACGCGGCCGAGACCATGCCGGCCCTCGACGCCCTGGCGTCCGCGGCGGGCCTGAGTGCCTCCCACTTCCACCGCGTCTTCCGGAGGGTCACCGGCATCACGCCGAAGGCCTATGCGGCGGCCCGGCTCGCCGAGCGCATCGCCCGGCGCCTGCCGGAGGCCGAGACGGTGACCGAGGCGGTGTTCGCGGCCGGCTACAACGCCTCGAGCCGGTTCTATGCCCAGGGTTCCGGGCGGCTCGGCATGAGCCCTTCCGTCTACCGGAAGGGCGGTCCGGGCACCGCCATCCGCTTCGCGGTGGCCGCGTGCTCCCTCGGCGCACTCCTGGTCGCGGCGACCGCGCGGGGGGTCTGCGCCATTCTCCTCGGCGACGATCCCGACGTCCTGGTGCGCGATCTCCAGGACCGCTTCCCGCGGGCCGATCTGTCGCCCGGGGACGCGGATTTCGACCTCTGGGTGGCGGCGATCGTCGGTTTCGTCGAGACGCCCGGGCGCGGGCTCGACCTGCCCCTCGACATCGGTGGCACCGTCTTCCAGCAGCGGGTCTGGGAGGCCCTGCGCGCCGTTCCGGTCGGAACCACCACGACCTATGCCGCGATCGCCCGGGCCATCGGCGCACCCAAAGCCACGCGCGCCGTGGCCCAGGCCTGCGGAGCCAACCGCCTGGCCGTCGTGGTTCCCTGCCACCGGGTGGTGCGCTCGGACGGGGCGCTCTCCGGCTATCGCTGGGGCGTCGCGCGCAAGCGCGCGCTGCTCGACCGCGAGGCGGGCGCAGGATGAGGACGTCGCGGCGGGGCGAGGCAGGGTGGGACGCCCCGCGTGGTATGGGGGCCACAGGTGACGACCGCAGGGTGTAGCCCCCGTCGCCGGCCCAGGCCGGATGGGTTATAAGTCCCACCGACGATCGAGGGTGACGGAAGCGGGACGCGTCCGGACGACCGCGCATCCTCCTCGCCCGACGCGGCGTCATCCGCACCCACTCCCGTGGTCGCAATCGGCATGGCCGCTGTCATCCCCCTGGACCGCCCGGCCATCCTGCGCCGGACCCGGTGCCTCTGGCTCGGAGCCGTGGCCGCCCTGCCGTGGTCCGTCGACCTGCACGCTCAGGACGCGGCGGGCGTGCGCCTCGAGGAACTCGCGGTCACGGCCGAGGGGCGGCCGGTGCCGGCGTCCGTGCCCTTCGGCGTGGCGGCGCCCCCCGGCTCGGGTCCACCGGTGATCGAGCAGCCCCTGGGCGCGGCGGCCACGCGGGTGGGCCGTACCGGGACGATCGACGACCGTCCGGCCACGAGCATCGGCTCGGTGCTGACGGACAGCCCCGGAGTCTCCGCGCGCCAGGGCAATGGCGGGCGCGACGTGGTGATCTCCATTCGCGGCAACAATGCCCGCTCCACCGGCGTCATCCGCAACATGGTCGTGCTGGAGGACGGCTTCGTCCTGACCCAGCCGGACGGCGCCTCGCGCTTCGACCTCGTCGATCCCCGGGCCTACAGCCGCATCGACGTGTTCCGGGGCCCGCAATCGGCGCTGTTCGGCAACTACGCCACCGGCGGCGCGCTCGCCTTCCGGACCCGGACGGGCCGCGAGATCGACGGCTTCGAGATCGGCACCGATGCGGGCAGCTTCGGCTATCTCAGCAATTATTTCACGGTGGGCGGGGTCAGCGGCCCCGTCGAGATCAGCCTGTTCGCCAGCGACGTCCGCGCCGGCGGCTCCCTCGACCACACCGCCTACGACACGCAGACGGTCAACCTGCTCGCGAGCTACACGCCGACGCCGGACAACCGCTTCACCCTGAAGGTGATCAACAACCAGTTGCAGGCCGATCTGGCGGCGCGCGCCGCCCTCGACGGGTACCGGATCAACCCCTACCAGCGCGGCTGCGCCCGCGCCGCGACCGCCGCGCCGGGCTGCACCCTGACGAACCTCCTGCGCAACGGCACCTTCGGCGCCACGGTGCCGGTGACCGCCGCGGAGGGCGGGTTCGGACGCGACGACCGGCGCAGCGTCGTGGCCCTGCGCTGGGAGCACGACCTCGACGCGCAGACGTCCTGGCGCACCCAGCTCGGCTTCGACGAGCGCAACTTCGATCAGCCGTTCTACACCACGGCCGTCCGCGGCAGCTATCCCTCCCTGACCTTTCTCACGGACCTGACCCGGCGCTACGACCTGATGGGCCTGCCGGCCGTGGGCTACGTGGCCTTCACCTCCGAGATCCTCGACAACCACGTGACGACCTTCAACCGGGCACCGGGGGCGGGGCGACCGGCGCTCGGCGCCCTGATCGGCGACCTGCGCGGCGACCAGACCAATCTCGGCGGGCGGGCCCGCACCGAGGTGGCGCTCTCCGAGCACTGGACCGGACTCGTCGGGCTCAGCGCGACGAACACCACGATCACCGGCCGCAACCTCGCCTACGCCTATTCGGAGGCCGGGCGGACCAGTTCGGCGGTCGACGCGGCACGCAGCTTCCTCAACGTCGCGCCGGAACTCGCCGTCGTCTACCGGCCCCAGGAGGCCTGGAGCCTGCGCGGGCGGGTCGCCACCGGCTACGCCACGCCGACGGGCAGCAACCTGTTCGTCACCAGCGCGGGGCTGCCCGGCAACAACACGCAGCTCCAGGCGCAGGAGAACCTCGGCTTCGACCTCGGGGCCGACTGGACTCCGGTGGAATCCCTGCGGATCAGCCTGACGGGCTTCTACGAGTTCTTCCGCAACGAATTGCTGTCGCAGTCGCCGGGCGGAGGCCGGCTGAACTACTTCGTCAATGCCCCGGCCTCCGAGCATCGCGGCGTCGAACTGGGCGGCGAATGGGCCTTCGCGCCGGGCTGGCGCGGGACCCTGGCCTACAGCTTCGACGACCAGATCTACACGCGCTTCTCCGAACAGCTCAGCGCCGGCCCCTTCACGGCGCGCTTCGACCGGGCGGGCAGGGCGATCCCGGGCGTGCCCGCGCACCAACTCCTCGCGCGGGTCGGCTACGACCAGGTCGGCGGCCCCTTCGACGGCCTCGGCGCCTTCCTGGAGACCGTGGCCCAGGACGGCGTCTTCATCGACAACGGGAACCTCCTGCGGACGCCCGGCTACACCGTGCTCAACGCCAACATCCACTACGCCACGGCGCTGGCGGGCGGCTATGGCAAGCGCCTCAGCCTCTACCTGGAGGTCCGCAACCTCCTCGACACGACCTATATCGGCTCCGCCCAGAACCTCACCAGCACCCTCAGCCGGACCACCGGCCTGGAGAACGGCGCGGCGGTCCTCGCCGGCACGACGGGTTCGATCTTCGCCGGGGCCCCACGCAATCTCGTCGGGGGTCTGAAGCTGTCGTTCTGAGCGACCGGGCGGTCTCGGAGCGTAATCGCATTGGAATGCCTACGACGCAGGCTTGCCGGCGAGATTTCGGAGAGATTCCAACGTCGACCGCACATCTTTCAGGCATATTCCGTGTCTACGCCCCGCCGCGGACCGCCCTGATTATTCTTGCGGCAGGGCGGCTGCGCGTCTGGAAAGCACAGGCACAACGGGCGCGCAGGGCACGGACGCGCCCCGGCTCTCGAGAGCTTCAGGCCCGTTGGCCGGGGGATTGCATTCACGGCTTCGTCAAGCCGTCCGCAGCCCCTGGAAACCTGTCGCCGCATGTTCGCTTCCGTCTCCCGCCGGTCGAAATCCCGCCTCCTGGCCGCCGCCCTGCTGTCCGGGGCGATGATGCCCGCGGCCCTCGCCCAGGGCGTGCTCAAGATCGGCATGACCGCCTCCGACATCCCCCTCACCACGGGCCAAGCCGACAATGGCGGCGAGGGCATGCGGTTCACGGGCTACACGGTCTATGACGGCCTCATCAATTGGGACCTCTCCTCGGCCACGAAGCCCTCCGTGCTGGTGCCGGGCCTCGCCACGAGCTGGACCGTCGATCCCGCCGACAACACCAAATGGACCTTCAAGCTGCGCGAGGGCGTGACCTTCCACGACGGCTCGCCCTTCACCGCCGAGTCGGTGGTGTGGAACCTCGACAAGCTTCTGAAGACCGATGCGCCGCAATTCGACCCGCGCCAGTCCGCCCAGGGGCGCTCGCGCATCCCGGCGGTGGCGAGCTACCGCGCCGTGGACCCGACCACCCTCGAGGTGATCACCAAGAACCCCGACGCGACGCTGCCCTATCAGATCGCCTGGATCATGATCTCGTCGCCCGCCCAGTGGGAGAAGGTCGGCAAGAGCTGGGACGCCTTCGCCAAGACCCCGGCCGGCACCGGCCCCTGGAAGCTGACCCTGTTCGCCCCGCGCGAGCGGGCCGAGATGGCGCCCAACAAGGAATACTGGGACAAGGGCCGGGTGCCGAAGCTCGACAAGCTCGTGCTCGTGCCGCTGCCCGAGGCCAATGCCCGCGTGGCCGCGCTCCGCTCCGGCCAGGTCGACTGGATCGAGGCGCCTCCGCCGGACGCGGTGGCCTCCCTCAAGGCGGCCGGTTTCGGGATCGTCACCAATGCCTACCCGCACAACTGGACCTGGCACCTCTCCCGCGCGGAGGGCTCGCCGTGGAACGACATCCGCGTGCGCAAGGCGGCCAACCTCGCGGTGGACCGCGAGGGCATGAAGGAATTGCTCAACGGGCTGATGATCCCGGCCCAGGGCTTCATGCCGCCGGGCTCGGCCTGGTTCGGCAACCCGAGCTTCAAGCCGACCTACGATCCGGAGGCGGCCAAGAAGCTCCTGGCCGAGGCCGGCTACGGCCCCAACAAGCCCATCGTCACCAAGATCCTGATCGCGCCCTCGGGCTCGGGCCAGATGCAGCCCCTGCCGATGAACGAGTTCATCCAGCAGAACCTCGCGGATGTCGGCATCAAGGTCGAGTTCGAGGTGGTCGAGTGGAACACGCTCATCAACCTGTGGCGCGCGGGCGCCAAGTCCGACATGTCGCGCAAGGCGACGGGGATGAACTTCTCCTACTTCATCCAGGACCCCTTCACGGGCTTCATCCGCCATCTCCAATGCAACCTGGCCGCGCCCACCGGCACCAACTGGGGCCATTACTGCGACCCCGAGATGGACAAGCTCTTCGATCAGGTCCGCACCACCTTCGACCCGGCCGAGCAGACAAAGGTCCTGCAGAAGGTCCACGAGAAGTACGTCAACGACGCCCTGTTCCTGATGGTGGCCCACGACACCAACCCGCGCGCCATGAGCCCCAAGGTGAAGGGCTTCGTGCAGGCGCAGAACTGGTTCCAGGACTTCTCGCCGATCTCGATGGGCAAGTGATGCGACGGGTGATGACGGGCTGCGCGCAGGACGGAACCCTCCCCCCTCTGCGGGGGAGGGTGGTCCACGAAGTGGATCGGGAGAGGGGAACACTGCCTTCTCCGAGTAGTCCCGAGCCGACCCCTCTCCCGCTCGCTCCGCGACCACCCTCCCCCGCAGAGGGGGGAGGGTGCCTCCGGCGGTCCGCGCCATGCTGAAGTTCATCCTCCAGCGCCTGCTGACCGTCACGCCGGTGGCCCTCGGCGTGAGCGTCGTCTGCTTCATGCTGGTCCACCTCGCCCCCGGCGACCCCCTGAGCGCCGTGCTCCCGGTGGACGCCACGCAGGAGACCATCGACGCCATGCGGGCGGCCTACGGCTACGACAAGCCGCTGCCCGTGCAGTACGTGATCTGGCTCTGGCACGTGCTCCAGGGCGATCTCGGCATCTCCATCGCCACGGGCCGCCCGGTGGTGCAGGAGGTCGGCCGGGCCGTGGTCAACAGCCTGATCCTCGCCTCCGTGGCGACGCTGATCGGATTCACCTTCGGCTGCCTGTTCGGCTTCGTGGCCGGCTACTTCCGCAACTCGGTCCTGGACCGGCTCGCCTCGGCGGTGTCGGTGTTCGGGGTCAGCGTGCCGCATTACTGGCTCGGCATGGTGCTGGTCATCGTGTTCTCGGCCCAGCTCGGCTGGCTGCCGCCCACCGGGGCCGGGCCGGACGGCTCGGGCAACTGGCGGCCCGATCTCGACCACCTGCGCTACATCATCCTGCCCGCCCTCACGATGTCGGTGATCCCCATGGGGGTCATCGCCCGCACCATCCGGGCGCTGGTGGGCGACATCCTCGCCCAGGATTTCGTGGGCGCGCTGCGGGCCAAGGGCATGAGCGAGTTCGGCGTGTTCAAACACGTGGTGAAGAATGCCGCTCCCACGGCGCTCGCCATCATGGGCCTGCAGCTCGGCTACCTGCTCGGCGGCTCGATCCTGATCGAGACGGTGTTCGCCTGGCCCGGCACCGGCTTCCTCCTCAACGCCGCGATCTTCCAGCGCGACCTGCCCCTGCTCCAGGGCTCGATCCTCGTCCTGGCGATGTTCTTCGTCGCCCTGAACCTCATCGTCGACGTCGTGCAGACGGCGCTCGACCCGCGCATCGAGAGGGGCTGATGATACGCGCGACACAGGCCGCCGCGCCGGTCCTCGACATCGCCGGCGCCGCCGCCCCCGCACCGGCGGCGCCCGACGCCTTCGTACCCTCGCGGGGGTTCTGGGGGCAGGTCGGCCACAAGCTCCTGCGCGATCCCGTGGCGATGGCCGCCGCCTGCGTGATCCTCGCCATCGTGGCGGTGGCGCTGCTCTCGCCCTGGATCACCCCGATGGACCCCTATCGCGGATCGATGCTGCGGCGCCTGAAGCCCATCGGCGACGCGACCTACATCTTAGGGTCCGACGAGCTCGGCCGCGACATGCTCAGCCGCCTGATGATGGGCGGGCGCCTGTCCCTGTTCATCGGAGTCACGCCGGTCATCCTCGCCTTCGTCATCGGCTCCGGCATCGGCATCCTGGCCGGCTATGTCGGCGGTTGGGTCAACACCGTGCTGATGCGCACGGTGGACGTGTTCTTCGCCTTCCCCTCGGTCCTGCTCGCCATCGCGCTCTCGGGCGCCCTCGGCGCGGGCATCTTCAACTCCATCGTGTCGCTGACCTGCGTGTTCGTGCCCCAGATCGCCCGCGTGGCCGAGAGCGTGACCACCCAGATCCGCGCCCGCGACTACGTCGACGCGGCCCGTCTCTCGGGCGCCTCGACCCTGACGATCCTGCGGGTGCAGGTGCTCGGCAACGTGCTCGGGCCGATCTTCGTCTACGCCACCAGCCTCATCAGCGTGTCGATGATCCTGGCCTCGGGCCTCTCCTTCCTCGGCCTCGGCGTGAAGCCGCCGGAGCCCGAATGGGGCCTGATGCTCAACACCCTGCGCACGGCGATCTACGTGAACCCGATGGTCGCGGCCCTGCCGGGGCTGGCCATCTTCATCGTCTCGATCTCGTTCAACCTGTTCTCCGACGGCCTGCGATCCGCCATGGAGGTGAAGGCATGAGCACGCCCATCGGCCTCACCACCGTCCCGATCGCCCGCGACCGGGGGGGGCCGGCCCAGCCCCTCCTCACCGTCGACCGCCTGGTGAAGCACTTCCCCGTCAAGAAGGGGTTCGGCGGCACCAAGGCTGTGGTGCGGGCGGTGGACGGCGTCGACTTCGAGATCCTGAAGGGTGAGACCCTCGGGGTCGTCGGCGAATCGGGCTGCGGCAAGTCCACCACCGCCCGGCTGATCATGGGCCTGATCCGGCACGAATCCGGTGACCTGCTGTTCGACGGCGAGCGCATCGGCGGCCGGGCGCTGCCCCTGCGCGACTTCCGGGCCCAGGCCCAGATGGTGTTCCAGGACAGCTACTCATCCCTCAATCCGCGCATGACCATCGAGGGCTCCATCGCCTTCGGGCCGCAGGTGCACGGGGTTCCGAAGCGCCAGGCCATCGAGCGCGCCCGCAGCCTGCTCGCCCGGGTGGGGCTGGAGCCGGCGCGCTTCGCCGCGCGCTACCCGCACGAGCTGTCCGGGGGCCAGCGCCAACGGGTGAACATCGCCCGGGCGCTCGCGCTGGAACCCCGCCTCGTGGTGCTCGACGAGGCGGTCTCGGCGCTGGACAAGTCGGTGGAGGCGCAGGTGCTGAACCTGCTGATGGACCTCAAGCAGGAGTTCAACCTCACCTACCTGTTCATCAGCCACGACCTCAACGTGGTGCGCTTCATCTGCGACCGGGTGGCGGTGATGTATCTCGGCCAGGTGGTCGAGATCGGTCCGGCCGATACCGTGCTGGCCGCGCCGGCCCACCCCTACACGGCCGCGCTCCTGTCCTCGATGCCCTCGATGGACCCGGATGCGCGGACGGAAGTGGCGCCGCTCGCCGGTGATCCGCCGAACCCCATCAATCCGCCCGCCGGCTGCCGCTTCCATCCCCGCTGCACCCTCGTCGAAGAGGTCTGCCGGGGTACGGTCCCGCCGCTGGACGCCCTCGACCCGCACCACCGCGTCGCCTGCCTCGCCCGCCAGCCGGGCTCGGGCCATTCCCTCTCGCCCAGCCTGACGGTGGCCGCATGAGCGCGTCCGCACCCGAGCCGGCCGTCGCGATCCGCGGCCTGACGGTGGTCTTCGGCGGCGTGGTCGAGGCCGTGGATGGGGTCGACCTGACCCTGGAGCGCGGCCAGGCCGTGGCGCTGATCGGCGAGTCCGGCTCCGGCAAGAGCGTCACCCTGCGGGCGATCATGCGCCTCAACCCGGAGCGCCGGACACGGATCGGCGGCACGATCCGGGTGGGCGGCGCGGACGTGATGGCGATGTCGCCCAAGGCCCTGCGGGCCCTGCGCGGCCGGGCCGTGGCGATGATCTTCCAGGAACCGCTGCTCGCCCTCGATCCCGTCTATACGGTGGGCCAGCAGATCACCGAGGCGATCCGCCAGCATGAGCGGATCAGCGCCGCGGCGGCGCGCCAGCGCGCCCTGGCCCTGTTCGAGCGCGTCCGCATCCCGAGCCCGGAGCGGCGCCTCGACGCCTATCCGCACGAGATGTCGGGGGGCATGCGCCAGCGCGCGATGATCGCCCTGGCGCTGGCCTGCCGGCCGCAGGTGCTGCTCGCCGACGAGCCGACCACGGCGCTGGACGCGACGGTGCAGATCCAGATCCTGCTGCTGCTGCGCGAATTACAGGCGGAACTCGGCCTCTCGACGATCTTCGTCACCCACGACCTCGGCGCCGCCGTGGAGGTCGCCGACCGGATCGCGGTGATGTATGCCGGTCGCATCGTCGAGGAGGGCTCCGCCCGCGACGTGGTGCTGAATCCGCATCACCCCTACACGATCGGCCTCCTGCGCAGCCGCGCCGACGGGGCGCTCGCCAAGGGCACGCGCCTGAAGACGATTCCCGGCAGCCCGCCGGACCTCGCCAACCGCCCGCCGGGCTGCCCCTTCGCCCCGCGCTGCTTCCTCGCCGAGGAGCGCTGCCGGGTCGAGGCGCCCCCTTACGTCGATGTGCAGCCCGGCCACCGGGCCGCCTGCTGGCGCACCGAGGCGGCCCACGCGGCGTTCCAGGGGGATAGAGCGGCGGTGATGGAAGCGATGGCGTAGCCTGCGGGCGTACCATCGTCAGCCAGGTGGGACCGATGCCTTTACCCAGAGCATGTGAAGGTGGAACACGTGGGCGCCGATCACGATGACGCTTACGGGCAGAAGGGCCCGTAACGCCCGCGTACCATCGGCATCGTACCGATATCGCACCAGCACCGTCGCCATCGCGAAGATGCCGATCCCCGGCCCGAAGCTAAGTGCGATCCATCTTGGCGCGAACCAGTTGGGACGTCCGTCGATTCCCCACTGCATCGGCAGACGGTCGAGGTGACCAAGGTGACCGTTCGCCACCCAGGACAGTCCGATGAGACAGGCCGTCGTTGCTGCAGCAAGGAGGTAGGCACGTGTCATCTTGGGAATCGCCTCCAGGACCGCATCGGCATGCCAGCGTAGCCCGAACGCCTTTCCCGAATGTCACCCCAGCCGCAGCCCGGCCTTCGCCTTCCGCTTCTGGAGATACAGGCTCGTCCCCAAGGCCAGCCCGATCACCGCGAGGGACATGCCGGTGGTCAGGGTGCCCAGCGCGTAGATCTCCGGCGTCGTGACGGTGGTGGTCAGCCCCTGCAACTCCAGCGGCAGGGTGTTGCGGCCGCCGATGGCCTGGCTCGTTCGCGCGAGCTCGTCGAAGGACAGGGTGAAGCCGAACAGCGCGACGCCAACGAGGGAAGGGCCGAGGATCGGCACCACCACGTACCGCAGGGTCTGGGGCCCCGTGGCGCCGAGATCGCGGGCCGCCTCCTCGTAGGCCGGGTCGAACCGATTGAAGACCGCGAACATGATGAGGAGGCCGAAGGGCAGGGTCCAGGTCAGGTGGGCTCCCAGCGCCGACGTGTAGAGCCCCATCAGGGTCCCGTGCTCCTGCAGCCAGCCCCAGCCGGTCTCGGCGGCGGCCCATTTCACCGCCTCGTCGAGCAGCCGGAATTCCAGGCCGATGCCGAGGGAGACCACGATGGAGGGCACGATCAGGCTCGCCACCGCGATGGTGAACAGCGCGCCCTCGCCGCGGAAGCGCTTGCGGAAGGCCAACCCTGCGAAGAACGCGACGACGACGGTGAGCAGCATCACCACGAGGCCGAGGCGCAGCGAGCGCCAGAGGGCGCCCCAGATGTCGACGATGCCGAGCCCGGCCCAGAGCTTGCCGAACCAGTGCGTCGAGACGCCGTTCATCGGGAAGGTGAGGCCGCCCTGCGGACCCTGGAAGCTCAACACCAGGATCGTCAGCGTCGGCCCGTACAGGAAGGCGACGAAGAGGGCGAAGAACGCCGCCAGGGCGTAGAAGGCCGGGGAGCGGGGGCGGTCGCTCACGGTCAGAGTTCCTTGCGCAGGTCGATGAGGCGGGTCATGGCCACGATCATCAGCATCACGGCACCCAGCAGCACCACCGCGTTGGCGGCGGCCGCCGGCAGTTGCAGGGCCGACATCTGGACCTGGATGACCTTGCCGACCGAGGCGATCTGCTGGCCGCCCATGACGCCAACGGTGACGAAGTCGCCCATCACCAGGGTGATCACGAAGATCGACCCGATGGCGATGCCGGGCTTGGCCAGCGGCACCACCACGTTCCAGAGCGTCTGCCAGCCGGTGGCGCCGGAATCATAGGCCGCCTCGATCAGCGAACGGTCGATGCGCGCCATGCTGTTGAAGATCGGCACGATCATGAAGACGGTGTTGAGGTGCACGAAGGCGAGGACCACGGAGAAGTCGGAGTAGAGCAGGCCCTCGATCGGCGACTTGATCAGCCCCATCCCCATCAGCGTGTCGTTGACGAGGCCGTTGCGGCCGAGCAGCGGGATCCAGGAGATCATCCGGATCACGTTCGAGGTCCAGAACGGGATCGTGCAGACCAGGAACAGCGCCATCTGCATGGTCCGCGAGCGGACGTGGAAGGCGACGAAGTAGGCCACCGTGAAGCCGATCACGAGGGTGCAGGCCCAGGTCAGCGCGCAGAACTTCAGGGTGGAGAGGTAAGTCCGCAGGGTCGTGCAGGCATCCGCCGTGTTGAGGCAGCCGTCGAACACGTCGATGTAGTTCTGCACCGTGAAGGACGGGATGATCTCGTACTCGTTGTAGTCCCAGAAGCTGACGATCAGGGTCAGCGCCAGCGGCACCACGAAGAACACCAGGAACACGAGCGCCATCGGCGCGGCCTGGAGATAGGCCAGCGCCTGGCGCCGCCGGGTCTTGGCCGTGAGGCTGGTGGTCGAAGCCGGAGCGGCCGGGACGTTCGCGGCGGCGGGTATCGCGGAGAGGGCGGTGTCGGTCATGGTTCAACCCTCATGACACGCGAAACCCTCCCCCTCTGCGGGGGAGGGTCGGAGCGCGGTCCCGCTCACGCGGCGATGAACTCGTTCCACTTGCGGACCATGTAGGTGTTCTCGTCCATCACGGCGTTCCAGCAGGCGACGCTGCCCATGCGGGTCTCGAAGGAACCGCCGTCGCGGGTGGCGCCGGCCTTCTCCAGCACGCTGCCGTCCGGACCCTTGATGTCCTTCTCGGCGGGCTTGCCCTCCATCCAGTAGGCCCACTCGTAGGGCTCCATGTGCGATTTCGCCGTCTCCAGCACGGCGGAGTAGTAGCCCTGGCGGTTGAGGTAGGCGCCGGCCCAGCCGGAGAGGAACCAGTTGATGAAGTCGTAGGCCGCATCGAGCTTGCGGCCCGTCAGGGTCTTGGGCAGGCCGAAGCCGGTCGCCCAGGCACGGTAGCCTTCCTTGAGGGGCTGGTAGGTGCAGGCCACGCCCTGACTGCGGACCTTGGTGACGGCGGGCGACCACATCGACTGGATCACCGTCTCGCCGGACGCCATCAGGTTCACGGATTCGTTGAAGTCCTGCCAGAAGGCGCGGAACTGGCCGGCGCGCTTGGCCTCGATCAAGAGCTTGATGGTGCGGTCGATCTCGGCCTTCGTCATGTTGCCCTTGTCGGGATAGGTGTAGTCGCCCGTGGCCTCGATCACCATGGCGGCATCCATGATGCCGATGGAGGGAATGTTGAGGATCGAGGCCTTGCCCTTGAATTCGGGGTTCAGGAGCTCCTTCCAGCTCGAGATCGGGCGCTTGATCAGGTCGGGCCGGATACCGAGCGTGTCGGCGTTGTAGGTGGTGGGGATCAGGGTGATCCACTCGGTGGGCGAGCCGGCGAAGTTCTTCGAGTTCTGCCCCTCGAGGTAGAACACCTTCTTGGGTGCCGTGCCCTGGTCGCCGATCTTCTTGCCGGCGACCTCGCCCTTGGTGAAGACCGGGGTGATGTTGTCGGCCTGCTTGATCCGGCGCGCATCCATGCCCTGGATGTTGCCCGACGGGATGAGCTTCTTGAGACTGAAGAATTCGGTGTCGAGGAGGTCGAAGGAATTCGGCTGCGTCACCACGCGCTTCGTCACCTCGTCGGTGACGACGGGAATGTACTCGATGGTGATCCCGAGATCCTCCTTCACCTTGCGGGCGATGTCGCCGGACTGGTTCACGGCGGTGCCGAGGTAGCGCAGGGTCACGGGCTCGGCGGCGATCACGTTGGGAAAGCCGGTGATCGGGCCGGCGCCGAGCGCCAGTCCGGTGGCACCCGCGCCCTGGAGCAGGGTGCGGCGGCTCAGCTTGATCGGGGTCGTCATGCGGGTTCCTCTACGCGGTAAAAAACGGATCAGGCGCTCAGGCGGTGGGCGGCGTCGGCGTCCCAGCCCAGCGGCACGGTCTGGCCCAGCGCCAGGGGATGCCCCGCATAGGCGCGGTCGTCGATCACGGCCGTGAGCGCGGTGACGGGGTCTCCGCCGAGACCGTCCGCCTCGAAGCCCACATGCACGCTGGTGCCCTGGTACTCCACCGAGACGACGCGGGCCGGCACCGCCTCCGGACCGGCCTGCGGGCCGAGGCGCATCCGATCGGCGCGCACCGCCACCTCGGTCGCATCGGGAAGGCGGATGATGTTGTGGCCGCCGATGAAGCGGGCGACGAAGGCGGTGGCCGGGCGCTCGAACACGTCCCGCGGGGTGGCCGCCTGCTCGATGCGCCCCCCGTTCATCACCACCACGAGGTCGGAGAGCGCCATCGCCTCCTCCTGGCTGTGGGTGACGTGGATGAAGGTGATGCCGAGCTCGGCCTGGAGCCGCTTCAGCTCGGTCCGCATCCGGACCCGCAGGAACGGATCGAGGGCCGAGAGCGGCTCGTCGAGGAGCAGGACCTTGGGTCCGGTGACCAGCGCGCGGGCGAGCGCCACGCGTTGTTGCTGGCCACCGGAGAGCTGCGCCGGCAAGCGCTCCGCCAGATGGGCCATCTGCACGAGGTCGAGCATCGCCAGCGCCTTGGCGCGGCGCTCGGCCTTCGCGATGCCTCGCATCTTCAGGCTGAAGGCGACGTTGTCGCGGCAATTGAGGTGGGGAAACAGGGCGTAGCTCTGGAACATCATCGCCGTGCCGCGCTCGGCCGGCGTGGCGTCGCCCACGGCGCGCGGACCGATGACCACGTCGCCCGAGGACACCGTCTCGTGCCCGCCGATCATCCGCAGGGTCGTGGTCTTGCCGCAGCCCGAGGGGCCGAGCAGGCAGCAATAGGCGCCCGAGCGGACCTTCAGGTCGATACCGTCCACGGCGGTCGTGTTGCCGTAGCGCTTGGTCAGGCGGATCAGCTCGACGTCCATGCGTTGTCTCCCCACCCGATCCCCAGCAAGGGGCGGGCCAGACGATACCCGATTCGCATCCGAGAGCGCCCCCGGGGCCGAGGGCGATCCGGCGCCGTGTGCCGGATCGCTCCGGTGTCGAATCGCTCAGACGGGCCGCGGCGGTGCCACCGTCCGGTCGAGGATCCGGCCCCGCCCCGGGATGCCGGTCACCCGCCCATCCTCGGCGACGATCTCGCCCCGCGCGAGGGTCATCACCGGCCAGCCCGTCACCGCGAACCCTTCCCAGGGGGTGTAATCCGCTCCGTGGTGGAGGTCGGCCTGCCGGATCGTCTCGCGGCGGTTCGGGTCCCACAGGGTCAGGTCGGCGTCGAAGCCGATGCCGATCGAGCCCTTGCGCGGGTAGAGCCCGTAGAGCTTGGCGTGGTTGGTGGCGGTGAGTTCCACGAAGCGGTTGAGGGAGATGCGCCCCGTGGAGACCCCCTCGGAGAACAGGATGGGCAGGCGCGTCTCGATGCCCGGGATGCCGTTGGGGACCCATCGGAACGAGGTCCGGCCCTTCGGGTTCAGCTTGCCGGCCGGATCGTCGTAGCGGAACGGGCAATGGTCGGAGGAGACCACGTCGAACAAGCCGGTCTGGATTCCGCGCCAGATCGCGGCCTGGTTCGAGGCCTCGCGCGGCGGCGGCGAGCAGACGTACTTCGCCCCCGCCATCGGGTCGTCGGAACCGAGGCCCTTCATGTGGTCGGCGGTGAGCGTCAGGTATTGCGGGCAGGTCTCGGCGTGGACCTTCAGGCCGCGCTCCCGGGCCCAGGCGATCTGCTCCATGGCCTGCTCGCCCGAGACGTGCACGATCACGATGGGCAGGTCGACGAGTTCCGCATGCGCGATCGCCCGGTGCGCCGCCTCGCGCTCCACCACCTGCGGCCGGGACAGGGCATGGCCGAAGGGGCGGGTCTCGCCGGCCTTCTCCAGCCGCTCGGTCATGTAGCGGATGGCGTCGTAGCCCTCGGCATGGACCATGACGCGCGCGCCCTCGCGGCGCGCCAGGTCGAACACGTCGAGGATCTGGCGGTCGTTCAGGACGAGATCGTCGTAGGTCATGAACACCTTGAACGAGGTGTAGCCCTCGGCGATCAGGGCCGGCAGTTCCTGGCCGAGCACCGCCGGCGTCGGGTCCGAGACGATGAGGTGGATGGCGACATCGATGTGGCACTGCCCTTCCGCCAGAGCCCGGTAGGCCTTCGTCGCCGCGCGCAGGGAAGCGCCGCGGGGCTGGAGCGCGAAGGGCATGACGCAGGTGTTGCCGCCGGCCGCCGCGGCCCGGGTCGCGGAGGCGAAGTCGTCAGCCATGACGATGCCGGGACCGGAATCCTGGGCGATGTGGACGTGGCTGTCGATGCCGCCGGGCAGGACGAGGAGGCCGGAGGCGTCGATCGTGCGGGCGGCATCGGAGATCCGCTCGCCGATCGCCGCGATGCGGCCGCCGCGGATGCCGAGATCGGCGGAGAACGTATCGGTGGCGGTGACCAGGGTCCCGCCCCGGATGGCGAGGTCGAACTCGGGCATGGCGTCAGGTCCTCACGCGCGCGATGATCGCCACTGGGCCGCCGCCGTCCGGCCCCTGGTGCTCGGCACCACCCGAGACGAACAGGTCGGTCCGGCCGATCGCCGCGGCGGCGACCCCGCCCACGAGGGCGCGGGCGTGCCGGGTGGCGTTGATGTCGCTGTCGTCGTTCATGATGTGGCGGCGCCCCCGGATCAGCCCGTCCTGCGAGGGCTCGGCCTTGGCGAGCAGCGCGACCACGCGCTCGGACTCCTCGGGGGCGAGCTGGCCCTGGACGGGGAACCCGAGATCCGACAGGGCGCCCTGGATCGCCTGGACATCGATGCCGTCGCGCATGACCCGGTGGGCGATGGCGTGGGGGCCGGACCAGCCGCGGCCGTTGCCGAGGACGATGACCTCGTTGCGCATGAGCTCGATTCCGGCCGAGGCGCTGGCCCGGCCGGAATAGAGATCCGGTCGCGTGCCGATGACGGCGTCCGAGAGGTCTTCGTCCGGGACTTCGCCCAGGGCCAGGGCGATGCCCAGCGCCGAGGCTCCGCGCGACAGGCCCATGGAGGCGTAGGTGTCGTGGGTCGCGACACCCTGCCCGCGCGCGGCGGCCTCCTGGATGCGGGCGCTGGTGAGAAGCGGACACTTCACCTGGACGAAATGCACGTCCTCCGGATCGTCGAGGCCGGCCCGGGCCATGGCCTCGGTCACCGCGGCGGCCGTCGCCCGCACCTGCGCCATCCGGCCGATCGCCTCGGGCTGGAAATCGGCGGTGAAGGCGGTGCCGACGGCGAGCGCCGCGGCGCCGGCTTCGGCGGGACGATCGCGGCGCGCCAGCACGAGGAGGTGCGGGGAGAGGCCGCCCTCGGTACCGCCCGACATGACCAGCGCGACCCGCGCTCCGACAGAGGCGGGCGTACAGCCCATCGCGCCGGCGAGGGCGGTCTCGAGCGCCATCACGGCCAGCTGGCGGGTGAAGTCGTTGACGCAGCCGTTGCCCTCGGTCTTGCCGAAGATCGCCACGATCTCGTCCGCCGCCAGCGCTCCGGCGGCGATGAGGTCCATCACCCCCGAGACGTCGGCGGGGTGCCGGGTCGGCACGCGGAAGACGAGGCATTCGGGCATGGCGTGTTCGCATCGGGATGGGAAGACCGGGGTCAGGCTAGGCCGAGCGGTCGTTCCGCGCGAGTGCTGGTTTGCGCACGCGTCGCTCCCGAACCGGCAACGGCCGCGCCCCTTCGGACGGTACGGCTCTTGCCCTGGGGTAAACCGGGACGGGCGGGCCCTTCCTGCGCAGCCCAGTTTGGAACTGCACGATTTGTGGCTTTCGAACGGTGCGGGGTGGCGCCTATTTGTTCGATCTGATCATGCGGGCGGCACTCGGACTGCCCGATCGAAGGCCTGACCGATCTGTGGGATTTGTTGGCATTGGTTTTGCCAAGACGGGCTTCGGCACGACGAGTTCAGGCAAGACGGGGCCTGCGGGGCCCCGACGACGCCGGCGACGCACTTGGCCACCCGCTGGTATTCCCGAGGAGCGCGAACGCATGACACACCCGACGATCAGCCGGCGCGGCGCACTCAGGCTCGGGGCGGGCGCCGCGGCGGGCGCCCTCGCGACGCCCTTCCTGGCACGCCACGGCCTCGCGACCGAGGCGCCGATCAAGCTCGGAAGCCTCCTCGACGGCAGCGGAGCCCTCGGCCTCGAGGGCAAGCGGATGATCGAGACCACGGAATACGCGGTGGATCTGATCAACAAGGCGGGCGGTCTCCTCGGGCGCCCGGTCAAGGTCATCGCCTACGACACCCAGTCGAGCATGCAGCTCTACACCCAGTACGCCCAGCAGCTCGCGCTGAAGGAGAAGGTCGACGTCATCCAGGGCGGCATCACCTCGGCCTCGCGCGAGGCGATCCGGCCGATCTTCGGCCGCTCCAAGACCCTGTACTTCTACAACACCCAGTACGAGGGCGGCGTCTGCGACCGCAACGTATTCTGCACCGGCACGACGCCGGCCCAGACCGTGAACCACATCGTCGATTACGCCCTGAAGACCTGGGGCAAGAAAGCCTACATCGTCGCGGCGGACTACAATTACGGCCACATCACCGCGAGCTGGATGACGAAGTTCATGAAGGACGGCGGCGGCTCGGTCGCCGGAACCGACTTCTTCCCCCTCGACGTGACGAACTTCTCCTCCGCGATCAGCCGCATCCAGCAGGCCCAGCCCGACCTCGTGCTCTCGGCCCTGGTCGGCGCCAACCATTCGGGCTTCTACCGCCAATGGGACGCGGCCGGCATGAAGAGCCGGATCCCGGTCGCCAGCTCGGTCTTCGGCCTCGGCGACGAGCTCACCACCATGGATGCCTCGACCACCAGCGGCATCCTCACCTGCTACGGCTGGTACAACGACCTGCCCGACGCCCGGAGCGTCGAGTTCGTGAAGGGCATGCAGGCCAAGTTCGGTGCCGACGTCACGGACCTCAGCGAACTCGACACCGCCACCTACGACGGCATCATGCTCTGGGCCGAGGGGGTGAAGAAGGCCGGCTCCCTGGACCGGGACAAGGTGATCGCCGCCCTCGAATCCGGCCTCTCCTACGAGGGACCGACCGGCAAGGTGACCATGGACGGGGCGACCCACCACACCATCCGCAGCACCTATCTGGCCCGACCGAAAGACAAGAAGTGGGAGATCCTCGCGAGCTTCCCGGACCAGTTCCCGGCTGATACCGGCGGCGCCTGCGACCTCCTGAAGAATCCGAAGACCAACAAGCAGTTCACCCCCGACCTGAAGGGTTGAACGGGAGCATGGCGCCCGATCTCGCCGGCCTCCTCGGCTTCAACGTCCTGGCGGGCATCGCCACGCTCGCGCTGATCACCCTGGGCCTCGGGGTGATCTACGGGATGATGCGGATCATCAACCTCGCCCATGGCGAGTTCATGATGCTCGGCGCCTACACGGCGGTCGCCGCCTCCGATGCCGGGCTCAACATCTGGGTCGCCATGCTGGTGCTGCCGCCCCTGGTGGTCGGACTGATCGGCCTCGTCCTCGAGCGCACCGTGATCCGCTTCCTCTACGGGCGGATGATGGACACGATGCTGGCGACCTGGGGCATCAGCCTCGGACTGATCGGACTCGTCACCTCGCTCTACGGCAACGTCGTGCGAGGCGTGTCGACGCCCGTGGGCAGCTTCGAGATCGGCCGCTACGGCGCGAGCCTCTACAGCCTCGTCATCGTGGCGGTGGCCTGCGGGGCGCTGGCCGGTCTCTACCTGCTCCTGCGCCTGACGAAATTCGGCCTGATCCTGCGCGCGACGATGCAGAACCCGCGCATGGCGGCCTCCCTCGGGGTCTCGCCGGACCGGATCTACATGGCGACCTTCGCCCTCGGGGCGGGTCTGGCGGGTCTCGCCGGCGGCGTGCTGGCGCCGATCTCCGGCATCTCGCCGGCCATGGGCGCGGCCTACATCTCGCGCGCCTTCATCACGGTGCTGGGCGGCGGCCCGGCGATCCTCACCGGCACGGGCCTCGCCTCCGCCCTGTTCGGCGTCATCAACGAGATCGTCTCGTTCAAGACCACCCCCGTCATCGGCGACGTCGCCCTGCTCGTCGCCGCGGTCCTGCTCATCCGCGTGCTGCCCCAGGGCATCACCGGCCGCTACCTGAGGCGCAGCCTATGACCCGCCGACCGTCGCCGCTCCGCGCCCTGGCCCGTCCGTCGGCCCTGGGTTTCCTCGCCATGGTCGCCTCCGGCTTCGCCATCCTGTTCGGCGCGCCGCACGTCCTCGACACCTTCGGGCTGGTGCAGATGACCGGGTTCACCGCCATGGCGATGTTCGCGCTCAGCCAGGGATTCATCTGGGGCTATGGCGGGGTGATGTCCTTCGGGCAGGCGGCCTTCCTGGGCCTGGGCGGCTATGCCTACGCCGTCGGCGTCCTGAACCTCGGCGACTCGAGCCTGCCGGTGCTCCTCGCCATCGCGGTACCGATGCTGTTCGCGGGGCTGCTCGGCTACTTCATGTTCTACGGCCGGATCTCGGACGCCTATATCGGGGTCATCACCCTGACGGTGTCGGTGATCCTGTTCCAGCTCGTGAACACCACCTCGGGCAGCCAGTACCGGATCGGCGAGGCCGAACTCGGGGGCTTCAACGGCATTCCGGCGATCCCCGCCCTGAACCTGCCGGGCGATGCCGGCAACCCGCTCGATCCCGAGGGCATCTGGTACGCCGCGATGGGCAGCCTGATCCTGGTCTATATGATCCTGCGCGCGGTCCTGGCCAGTCGCTTCGGCCGCGTGGTCGTGGCGATCCGCGAGAACGAGACCCGGGCGCAGCTCATCGGCTACGACCCGCGCCTCTACAAGCTCCTGGCCTTCATGATCTCGGCCGGCATCGCGGGTCTGGCCGGCTGCCTCTTCGCCAATTGGGGCGGCTTCATCAGCCCCACGGTGTTCGGGCTGACCATGTCGGCGCAGGTGATCATCTTCGTCCTCGTCGGCGGTCTCGGCACCCTGCTCGGCCCGATCCTCGGCGCGGTGCTGATCCAGTGGCTGACCATCGAGGCCGGCGCCCAGAACGTCATCGATTCCAATCTCGGCCTCGGCGCGATCCTCGTCACCTTCGTGCTGCTGATCCCGCAGGGGCTGGTGCCGGTGGCCCGCCATCTCCTCCTGCGCCTCGGCACGGCTGTGAGCGGGCGGCGGGTGAAGGCCGAGTCCCTCGGGCCCGCCCCGGGCGCGGCCCTCGCCGGCGAGGTCCGCCGATGAGCCCGCTTCCCGCGGCACGCCCCGTCCGCCCCCTGCTGGAGGCCAAGGGCGCCACCATGCGCTTCGGCGGCGTCACCGCCGTCAACGCGGTCGACTTCGTCCTCGGGGAGGTGGAGCTGCGCTGCCTCATCGGTCCGAACGGCGCCGGCAAGAGCACCTTCTTCAAGATGCTCACCGGCCAGCTCACCGCGAGCGCCGGGCGCATCCATTTCCGCGACACCGACATCACCGCCGCGCACCCGCACGAGATCGCCCGCCTCGGGGTCGGCATCAAGACGCAGGTGCCCAACGTCTTCAACGGCCTGTCGGTGCACGAGAACGTCTTCGTCGCCGCGGGCCGGAAGAAGTCGCTCGCGCGCACCCGCGCCATCGTCGAGGAGACGCTGACCCGTCTGAAGCTCACCGAGATCGCCGGACGCCTCGTCGGCCAGCTCGCCCATGGCCAGCGCCAATGGGTCGAGATCGCCACGGTGCTGGCCCAGGAGCCGGAGCTGATCCTCCTCGACGAGCCCGCCGCCGGGATGACCAAGGAGGAGGTCGAGCGCACCGCCGCCCTCATCCGCGAGATCAACCGCACCCACGCGGTCATCGTGGTGGAGCACGACATGCCGTTCATCCGGATGATCGCCAAGACCGTGACGGTGTTCAACCAGGGGCGTATCCTCATCGAGGGCGACGTCGACACGGTGCTGGCCGATACCCGCGTCCGCGACGTCTACCTGGGCAAGCAGGCCGCATGACCGCCCCGCTCCTCGGCGTCGACGGCCTGCATTCCGGCTACGGCCGCATCCCGATCCTCGGCGGCGTCTCGCTGCAGGTGGGCGAGGGCGAGTTCGTCGGCATCCTCGGCCATAACGGCATGGGCAAGTCGACCCTGCTGCGGACGCTCACCGGAAACCTGCCCGCCACCGCCGGCTCGATCCGCTTCGACGGGCGCGACATCACCCGGCTCTCGCCGACCGCCCGGGCCCGGGCCGGCATCGGCTACGTGCCGCAGGGGCGCGAGATCTTCCCGGCGCTCAGCGTCCACGAAAACCTGCGGATGGGCTGCCTGCTGTCCCGGGACAAGGAGGAGGCGGTGATCGCCGACATCCTCACGCTGTTTCCGCGCCTGAAGGCCTATCTCGACCGGCCGGGCGGCGCCCTCTCGGGCGGCGAGCAGCAGTTGCTGGCCCTGGCCCGCTGCCTGTGCGGGGCGCCGCGCATCCTTCTCCTCGACGAGCCCACCGAGGGCATCCAGCCCTCGATCATCGAGGAGATCATCGAGACGCTCCAGGCGATCGGCCGGCAGCGCGGCCTGACCGTGCTGCTGGTCGAGCAGAACCTGAACTTCATCGCCTCGCTCTCGCGTCGCGTGCTGATCCTGCAGAAGGGCCGCATCACCCGCGAGGTCCCGCCCGAAGTCGCCCGCGACCGGGCGATGATCGACGAGTTCGTCGGCATGGCCTGAGGGCCATGCCGCTTCCCACCCCAGGAGACGTCCGGCATGGATGCCACGACACCCGCCCCGTTCGACGTGGTCGAGATGACCCTGGCCGATGCGGCCGACGCCTTCGCCGCCGGTGTGACCTCGGAGGCGCTGACGCAGGCCTTCCTCGACCGCATCGCGGCGCATAATCCGCATTACAACGCCCTCATCATCATGAATCCGGACGCCCTGGCCGATGCCCGCGCCATCGATGCCCGGCGTGCGGCCGGTGAGGCACTGGGACCGCTCGCCGGCGTGCCCGTGGTGATCAAGGACCCGATGGACATGGCCGGCCTGCCGACCACGGCGGGCTGGCACTTCCTCAGCGCCCGGGCCGGCGGCGTCGACCTCGTGCCCGAGACCGACTCGCCCGTCGTCGCCCGGATGCGGGCCGCCGGCTGCGTCATGCTCGGCAAGACCAACGTGCCGGTCCTGAGCGCCACCGGCAGCCACGCCAACGACAGCTGGGCCGGCCCCACCCTGAACTCGGCGGCGCCGGAAAGCCTGCCCGGCGGCAGCAGCGCCGGGACGGCGACCGCCGTCGGCGCCAGCTTCGCGGTGCTCGGCCTCGCGGAGGAGACCGGGGGATCGATCCAGAACCCGGCCTCGGCGCAGGGGCTCGTCGGCATCAAGCCGACCTTCGCCCTGGTGCCGAATGCCGGCGTGGTCCCGCTCGCCGGCAGCACGCGCGACGTGGTCGGGCCCATCGCCCGCTGCGTGCGCGACGCCGCCCTCACCCTCGACGTGCTGGCGGGCTACACGGCCGCCGATCCGAAGACCGTGGCGGGCATCGGAAAGCGCCCGCGCGGCGGCTACACCGCCCGCCTCGACACCGAGGCCCTGACGGGCAAGCGCCTCGGCCTGTTCGGACCGGGCTGGCGCGACCTGCCGCTCTCGGCCGAGGCGCAGGACCTCTATGCCCGCGCGCAGGGCGAGATCACCGCCCGGGGCGCCACGCTGGTGGACGATCCCTTCGCCGGGACCGGCTTCGCCGCGCTGGCCCGGCCGACGCCGGGCCTGAACTTCTTCGATG
Organism: Methylobacterium sp. FW306-05-D; assembly: GCF_058782155.1. Classification (NCBI taxonomy): domain Bacteria; kingdom Pseudomonadati; phylum Pseudomonadota; class Alphaproteobacteria; order Hyphomicrobiales; family Methylobacteriaceae; genus Methylobacterium; species Methylobacterium sp. FW306-05-D. Next base: position 17,277 of record NZ_JBYSXL010000007.1, on the reverse strand, counting down.
CGCGCGGCATGGAATCCGTGCCCTACGACCTGCACCTCTACCTGCAGCGGCTCGGCCCCGGCGCGGCCATCCGCAGCGTCGAGGCCTTCGCCGAGGCCACCCGGGCCGAGGACGCGTTCGGCCCGGCCGGCGTGCTGCGCTACCTGCACGCCATCCCGGCCTTCGCGCCGATCCTCGCCAACCCGACCGCGCCGCCGGATCTCTCCGCCTTCCTCGCCCTGCGGGAGGCCTACCTGGCAATCTTCGACGCGGCGATGGACGCGAACGGGCTCGACGGCCTGGTCTTCCCGCAGATGCGCGACGAACTTCCGCCCCTGCACGGCGGCCGGGCCATCAACGAGACCACGGTCTGCGAGATCAACATCGCGGGCCTGCCCGGCGTCACCGTGCCGGCCGGCTTCTACGCCTCGGGGGCGCCGTTCAACCTGATCTTCGTCGGCCGGATGTGGAGCGAGGCCGACCTCCTCGGCTTGGCCTACGCCTACGAGCAGGCGACCCATCACCGCCGGGCCCCGAACCTCGTCGGCTGAGGGTCCGGCAGGATGATCCGCGCCGGGCATCGCCGCGCGGCAGAGCATGCCGCAGGCAGGTGCCTCGATATCGGGCAGACAAATCACAAATCCCACAACCGCCGAGGATCGAGATTGACGTCCCTCCACGATCACGCCCGAGCCACCCGTGGGACTGTCAACGGGATGGATCGCCCGGGCGATGCCCCGGCGCCGGAGATCGGCACTTCGATGGCGCCGCGGCGCAGGGCGGCGGTCCGGGGACGCGCGCCCGTGCGTGTGGCTTCTGCCCGAGCGGTCATACCCGCCGAGAGTGTCGCGCCGGGCGCCATGCACGATTGCGGTTGCATTACAACGCAAACGAGCATGGGATACCGTTTCCCGCGTCCGCATTCCCGTGCGACCGCGACCTCGGATCACCGTTATGATCGGGTGAACCTTAGGACGGCCATCGAGCATGCTGACGGATCATCGCCATCAGGAAATCCTGTCCCGCCTCCATGGGACGGGCCGGGTCGGCGTCGCGGATGTGGCCCTCTTCCTGAAGGTCTCGGAGGAGACCATCCGGCGCGATCTGAAGGTGCTCGAGGAACGCGGCCTGCTCCGGCGCATCCACGGCGGCGCGGTGCCGCCCCGCCTCGACCAGGAGCGTCCGCTACAGGAGCGCGGCAAGCTCAACACCCGCGAGAAGGGGCGCGTGGCGGTCCTGGCCGAAGCCCTGGTGCTCGACGGCATGTCGATCTTCATCGACACCGGCACCACCACGCTCGCGCTGGCGCGGCGGCTGACCGGGCGCAACCTCACGATCACCACCAACTCCGTGGATGTGGCGCTGCATTTGGGCGGCGGCCCGGCCCGGGTCAACCTGACGCCCGGCACCCTGCGGAGCAACGACAACGCGCTCGTCGGCTACGAGACCGTGGCCTATGCCCAGCGCTACTTCTTCGACATCGCCTTCATGGGGATCGCCGCCTGCGATCTCGAGCATGGCTGGATGGATTACGAGGAGCACGAGTCGGTGCTGCGCCGGACGCTGAGGGGGCAGTCGCGCCGGTCGGTCCTGCTCGCCGATTCCCGCAAGTTCGGGCGACAGGCCAATCTCTGCACCTTCGGCCTCGGCGAGAAGCTGAGCATCGTCACGGACAGGCCGCCGCCGGAGGCGTTCCAGGACGCGTTCGCCCGGCATGAGATCGAGACCATCCATACCTGATGCGGGCGAGGCCCCCGCGCTCGAGGACCTGCTCGCCCGGTTCTCCGCCTGCGGTGCCACCCCGGGCGGCGGGGTGACCCGCCTCTGCGCCAGCCCCGAGGACGGCGCCGCCCGCGCCGTGTTCGCGGACGCGGTCCGGTCGGCCGGCGGCACCCTGCGGGTCGATGCGGTGGGCAACCAGTTCGGCCTGTTTTCGCTGTCGGATCAAGGCGATGCGCCCCTCGTGATGATGGGCTCGCACCTCGACAGCCAGAGCCGCGCCGGCCGCCTGGACGGCACCTACGGCGTCGCCGCGGCCCTGCGGGTGGGTGCCGGATTGATGACGGCCCGGCGCGCGGGCGCCCCCTTCACCGCCGATTTCTGCGCCGTGAACTGGACCAACGAGGAGGGGGCCCGCTTCCGTCCGAGCCTCCTCGGCAGCGGCACCTATCTCGGCCGGCACACGGTGGCGGAGGCGCTGGCCTGCCGCGACGACGACGGCATCAGCCTGGGGACGGCGCTGGCCGAGATCGGCCACGCGGGCAGGGCGGTGCCGCCGCCGCGCCCGGCCTGCTACCTCGAGATCCACGTGGAGCAGGGCACCGTGCTGGAGGAGGCGGGGCGGACCATCGGCATCGTCACCCGCAACTGGGGAGCGACCAAGATCGCGGCGGTCTTCACCGGGGTCCAGGCCCATACCGGGCCGGGCCGGATGGAGCGCCGGCGCGATGCGCTGCTCGCGGCCGCCTATGCCATCGCGGACGTCCGGGCGCTGGCGGAGGCGTGGCCCGGCCGTCTGTATACCGCGGTGGGTCGTGTCCAGGTCGCGCCCAATTCCGCCAACGTGGTCGCCGCGCGCGTGGAGATCTCGGTGGAGTTGCGTTCCGCCGACGACGCGATCCTGGCCGAGGCCGGGGAGCGGGCCGACCGGCTCCTGCGCGAGGCCGCCGGCCGGGCCGGCACCGGGCTGACGATCGCCGGCCGGAGCGAGCGTCCGATCCGGGAATTGCCGGAGGCGGTCTGCGAGCTCGTCGCGGCCTGCGCCGCGGCGCGAAGGCTCGGGACCCTGCGGATGGACACGGTGGCGGGGCACGACGCGCTGAGCTTCCTCGGGATCTGCCCGACCGGGCTCGTCTTCGTGCCGAGCATCGACGGCATCGCCCACAACGAGGCCGAGGCCACCGACCCGGCCGACCTCGCCGCCGGCCTCGCCCTTATGCGGGAGGCGGCCGAGCGGCTGTGCCGCCACGGCGGCGACCCCGTCCAGGCCGCGCGATCGGAGCCGACGGAATGACGCCTCCCGAACCGGATTTCGCCGAGCGGATCGGCGCTGCGCTGGCGCGGGTCCCGGGCTGGAGCGGCGGGGCGTCGCGGATCGCCCTGGCGGCGGCGCCCGTCGCCTCGCCGACCCACCGGGCGGTGGCCTCGGACTGCGCCCGGGTCTGGCGCGACGGAGCCGATCCGGTCTTCGTCAAGGTCCGCCACGCCGACATGGCCGCCGATATCGGGCCCGGCCTGGCGGAGGCGACGGGCCGGGCCGGGGCGCTCGGCCTGGGGCCGGCGCTGCTGGCGCAGGCCGAGGGCGTGCTGGTCCTGGCCGACCTGCCCGAGCCCTGGCGCTACGCCCGGGTCGGCGACCTGCAGGATTCCGGCACGATGGCGCAGGTCCTCGACGCCCTGCGCCGGCTGCACGGGGCGGATCGCCTGGGCCGGGAATTCTGTCCGTTCGGGCGGATCGCCGCCCTGGCGGCCGAGGCCCGGGCCTGCGCCGCGCCCCTGCCCGACGATCTCGACGCCCTCCTGGCGAATGCCACCCTGATCCGGGAGGCGATCGCGGCGGCGGGCTTCGACCGCCGGTTCAGCCGCAACGACGGCACCGCCTCGAACCTCATGCTGCGATTCGACGGCGAAGGCCTCGCCCCGGACGGTGTCCGGCTGGTGGATTTCGACCTCGCGGGCGATTTCGACCCTTGGTTCGAGGTCGGCGCGCTCCTGAACGAGGCCTATGGCTTCGAGCCCGAGCGCCGGCAGGCCATCGAGATCTATGCCGGGCACTGCACCGAGGCGCTCCTCCACCGCTGCCGCCTCTACGGGGCGGTAGACGACCTGATGTGGGGCCTGTGGGGGATCACCCGGGCGATCACGTCGCGCCGGCCCGGCATCGAGTTCTTCAAGTACGGCCAGTGGCGGCTGCTGCATGCGCGCACCACGATGGCGGCGCGCGACTTCGAGCTCTGGCTGCGCCGGCTGTGACGGACCGGGCGGCGGGGAGGACGCGATGAGCTGGACACGGATGGGCGAGGGGCGGAGCGCCGCCGAGCAGGCGCTCGAGGCGATCCTCGCCCGGGTGCAGCGCTGGGCGGACGTGCCCCTGCGCTACCGCGCCGTCTCGGGCGGCCTCAGCAACACCAACTGGCGGGTCCAGGCGGGGGAGGGAACGGACTTCTTCCTGAAGGTGCCGGGGCGCGGCACGGAGATGTTCATCGCCCGGGCGGCCGCCCACGAGGCGAGCCGGCGGGCGGAGGCCTGCGGCTTCGGGGTGGCGGTGCTCGACTACCTGCCCGAGGACGGCGTCGAGATCTTCGCCTTCCTGGACGACTTCCGGGCCTCCTCGAACCTCGATTTCCTGCGCCCCGAGGTCCGCCGCAACGCGGTGCGGGCCCTGCGCGCCTTCAACGACGCGCCGGCCCTGACCCTGACCAAGACGATCTTCGACATGATCGAGGAGCATGTCGGGCAGGTGGAGGCCGTCGGCGGCCGGGTCCCGCAGGATTCGGCCTTCCTGATGCGGCGCTACGGGCAGGCCAAGGCGGCCCTGTACGCCGCGGGCCTCGACCTCGTGCCCTGCATGAACGACACCCTGGCGGGCAACTTCATGCTCGACGGGCAGGACCGGGTCCGCCTCGTCGACTTCGAGTACGCCTCCAACAACGAGCGCGCCTACGAACTCGCCCTGTGGTTCGACGAGATGGCCTTCCCGGCCGATGTCGAGCGCGAGATGATCGAGGCCTATTGGGGCCGCTGGACCCCGCAGATCCACGCCCGCACCGCGGTGCTGAAGGCGCTGGGCGATCTCAAATGGGCCACCTGGGCGATGATCCAGGAGCGCGTCTCGACCCTCGACTTCGACTATTACAAGTACGGGACCTGGAAGCTCTCGCGGGCCCGGACCCTGTTCCACCATCCCGACTGGCCGCGCTGGCTGCGACTGCTGTGACCCTCGCCCACCCGCGCCCCCATTCCTCCTCGACCGAGGCCGCTGCCATGTTCTCGACCCGCGCCGCGCCGGCGGGCTTCGACGCCACGCCCGACGGGCTGATGGCCTTCGCCCACCACCTCGCCAACAGCGTGCGCCCCCTGGCGCGCCGGCACTTCCGCACCCCGCTCGCCGTCGAGGCCAAGGCCGATGCGAGCCCCGTCACCGAGGCCGACCGCGGCATCGAGGCCCGCCTGCGGGCCGAGATCCGCCAGGCCTACCCGGCCCACGGCATCCTCGGCGAGGAGGAGGGCGGCGACTTCGCCCACGAGCTGACCTGGGTGGTGGACCCGATCGACGGGACGCAGAGCTTCATCACCGGCATGCCGCTCTTCGGCACCCTGATCGCCCTGGTGCGGGACGGCCGGCCGATCCTCGGCCTCATCGACATGCCGGCTCTGGCCGAACGCTGGCACGGCAACGGCGGCAGCGCCTGGTTCGGCGGCAAGCCGATCCGCACCAGCGGGCGCACCCTGGGGGAGGCCCGCCTGTTCGCGACGTCCCCCGACCTGTTCCGGGGCGCCGACGCCGAGGCCTTCGCGGCCCTGAGCGCCGCCGTGGCCCTGCGCCGCTTCGGCGGCGACTGCTACGCCTACGGCCTCCTCGCCTCGGGCCATTGCGACCTCGTGGTGGAGGCCGGCCTCAAGGTCTACGACGTGATGGCCCTCGTCCCCGTGGTGGAGGGCGCCGGGGGCGTGATGACCGACTGGGCCGGGCGCCCCCTGACCCCGGATTTCGACGGCCGCGTCGTCGCCGCCGCCAACCCGGAGCTGCACGCGACGGCCCTGCGCCACCTGACGGGCTTCGCCTGAGGTTCCGGCCGATCCGCCGCCAGGGGCTGCCGGGGCAGCGCGGCGGGCCGGCGGCGGGACCTTCGGCGCCGTAGTCTAACGCCCCATCATGATGAACTATATATCTGATCAGTTTTTATCTAAATTTAAGACGATCCGATTATCGATGCAAAACGGATACTTTCATACTGGAATAGATGATGCGCCTCCCGATCAAGACAATCCTCATCGGCCTCTTCAGCTTCGTCGTCGCGGTCTCGGCGGCGCAGGGCCTGATCACCTTGCTGAAGATCCGGGAGATGGGAGCCGCCACCGAACTCCTGGTCACCAATGCCATGCCGTCGATCGACCAGGCCCACAAGATCAATCGTCTGGTCCTCCGGGTCAGAACCAGTCAGCTGCGCTACGTGACGGCGCCCAACAGCACCATCGAGCAGGCCGATCTCCAGCTCGCGCAGGAGCTGATCCAGGAGCGCAACAAGGCGGTCGAGGACTACAAGCCGCTGATCAGCGGCGCGGTGGAGCAGGCGGCCTACGACGACCTGGTCGCCAAGATGGCGGTCCTGCTGGCCGACTGGAAGAAGCTTCGGGCCATGAAGGAAAGCAACAGGACCGAGGCGCTGGAATTCTTCCGTGAGGCCAACCACGCCCATTACCGGGCGGTCGCCGAGGCGGCCACCCGCCTCGTCGAGATCAACGTGGCGGCGGGCAATGCCGCCGGCGCGGCCATCCGCGAGCAGCAGGCGGCGGCGACCCAGGTCTCGCTCGTCATGCTCGCCGTCGGGATCGTCGTGGCCGTCGCCGCCATGATCTTCTCCGTCGTCGGCGTCGCCCGCCCGATCGAGCGCATGACCCAGGCGATGCAGCACAGCTCGGGCGGCAACACGGAGACCACCGTTCCCTCCGTGGGCCGGCGCGACGAGCTCGGCGCGATGGCCGCGGCCGTGGAGGTCTTCCGGACGAACCTGATCCACACCCGCCACCTCGAGCAGGAGACCATCGCGGCCCGGGCGAGCGCCGAGGAGCAGCGCAAGATCGGCATGCGCCGGATGGCCGAGGATTTCGAGCAGGCCGTGGGCGGGATCATCGGCATGGTCTCCGCGTCGGCCACCGAGCTCCAGGCCACGGCACAGACCATGACCGCGACGGCGACGCAGACCGCTTCGCAATCCACCACGGTGGCGGCCGCGGCGGAGGAGGCGTCGGTCAACGTCAACACGGTCGCGGCGGCGGCCGAGGAACTCGGCTCGTCGGTGCAGGAGATCGGCCGTCAGGTTTCGAGCTCCGCCGATCTCGCACAATCCGCCGTCTCGGAGGCCGACGCGACGGCTGGCCTCGTCCAGGAACTCAGCGGTGCGGTGAACCGGATCGGCGACGTGGTGAGCCTGATCTCGACGATCGCCAGCCAGACCAACCTGCTGGCGCTGAACGCCACCATCGAGGCGGCCCGCGCGGGCGAGGCCGGGCGGGGCTTCGCGGTGGTCGCCGCCGAGGTCAAGGAACTGGCCAACCAGACCGCCCGGGCCACCGAGGAGATCTCCCAGCAGATCGGCCACATCCAGGGCGCCACCGGACAGGCGGTCTCGGCGATCGGTTCGATCACCGCGCGCATCCGCGACATCAACAGCGTGGCGGCGGCGATCTCGGCCTCCGTCGAGCAGCAGAGCGCGGCGACGCAGGAGATCGTGCGCAACGTCTCCCAGGCTTCGATCGGAACCAACGAGGTGACGAACAACATCTCCGGCGTGGCGAGCGCGGCCGAGGAGACCGGGGCCGCCGCCAGCCAGGTGCTCGCCGCGGCCGGCGAGCTCTCCCGGCAGTCGGAGCATCTCGGCGGCGAGGTCGATCGCTTCCTCGCGACGGTGCGGGCCGCCTGAGCGGCGCCCGCTCCGCCAGGGCGCGCCGCGCGACGGATCCGGGCGTCGCGCGGGCTCTCCCGGTACGGGTGCCGGCTCGCGCGACCGGCGCCCGTCTCAGTCGCCGCCCTCGATCAGGCCGCGGATGCGGGTGGCCAGGGCCTCCAGGGCGAAGGGCTTGACCAGCACCTGCATGCCGGGGGCGAGGTGGCCGTGGTTGAGGGCGGCGTTCTCCGCATAGCCGGTGATGAACAGCACCTTGAGGCCGGGGCGCGAGACCAGGGCCGCCTCCGCCATCTGCCGGCCGTTCATACCCCCGGGCAGGCCGACATCGGTGACGAGGAGGTCGATGCGCACGTCCGATTGCAGCACCTTCAGGCCCGAGGCGCCGTCGGCCGCCTCGATGGCGGCGTAGCCGAGATCCTCCAGCACCTCGGTGACCAGCATCCGCACCGTGGGCTCGTCGTCCACCACCAGCACGGTCTCGCCGAGCTTGGCCCGGGCCGCCTCGGACAGGTCCGGCACCGTCTCCGCCCCCTCCGCCTCGCCGAGGTGGCGCGGCAGGTAGAGGCAGACCATCGTGCCCGCGCCGGGCTCGGAATAGATCCGCACCTGGCCGCCCGACTGCTTGGCGAAGCCGTAGATCATCGACAGGCCGAGGCCGGTGCCCTCGCCCAGGGGCTTCGTGGTGAAGAACGGGTCGAAGGCCTTGGCGGCGACGTCGGGCGTCATGCCCGTGCCGTTGTCCGAGACGCAGAGGGAGACGTACTGGCCCGGATCGAGGTCGCGCTCGCGGGCGCCGCGCGGATCGAGCCAGCGGTTGCCGGTCTCGACCACGATGCGCCCGCCCTCCGGCATGGCGTCGCGGGCGTTGATGCAGAGGTTGAGGAGGGCGTTCTCCAGCTGGCTCGGGTCGACCAGGGTCGGCCACAGGCCGGCGGCCCCCACCACCTCGACCGACACCGCGGGCCCCACCGTGCGGCGCACCAGCTCCTCCATGCCCTCGACGAGGCGGTTCACGTCGGTGGGCTTCGGGGCCAGGGTCTGGCGGCGCGAGAAGGCGAGGAGCCGATGCGTCAGGGCCGCGGCCCGGCGCGCCGCCCCCTGCGCCGCGCCGATGTAGCGCTCCAGGTCGCCGACCCGGCCCTGGAGCATGCGGGTCTGCATCAGCTCGAGGGAGCCGACGATGCCCGCCAGCATGTTGTTGAAGTCGTGGGCGAGCCCGCCGGTCAGTTGCCCGACGGCCTCCATCTTCTGCGACTGGCGCAGGGCCTCCTCGGCCTGCATCAGCTCGGCCGTGCGCTCGGCGACGCGCTGCTCCAGCGTCTCGTTGAGGCTGCGCAGCTGCTCGGTGACCCGCGCGCGCTCCGCCTCGCCGGCCCGGCGCTCCTCCATGTCGATGAGCACGCCGGGAAAGCGCAGGGGCGTGCCGTCCGGGCCGTGCTCGACCCGGCCGCTGGCCTCCAGCCAGTAGTAGCGCCCGTCGGCGCGGCGGGTCCGGTACTGGTGCGCGTAGGGGCCGCCCCGGGCGATGGCGGCCTCGATCGCCGCGGCGAGGCCGGCGCGGTCGTCCGGATGCACCGTCTCGACCACCTGGGCGAGGCTCAGGCCCTCGCGACCCGCGGCGGGGTCGAGGCCGAAGCTGCGGGCGAAGGCCTCGTCGACGCTGAAGCGGTCGGTGGGCAGGTCCCAGAGCCAGGTGCCGATGATGGCCCCGGCCGCCAGGGCGAGCTGCACCCGCTCGATGTTCTCCCGGGCCAGGGCCTCGCTGGCGCGCAGGGCGTCCTCCGCCCGGCGGCGGTCCGAGATGTCCCGGAACAGCACCGAGACCTGGCGCCGGCTCGCCGGTTCGATCCGGGCGGCGGAGACCTCGATGTACCGCCCGGCCAGCGGGAAGGCCCGCTCGAACCGGATCGCCTTGCCGGTGCGCAGGACGCCGCCGTAGAGTTCGAGCCAGCCCTCGGCCTCGGCCGGCGCGAGGTCGCGCAGGGTGCGGCCGACGATGTCGGGGATGCCGGTGTGGCGCTCGTAGCCGGCATTGGCCTCGACATGGACGTAGTCGCTCGCGGGGCCGTGCGGCCCGTCGAAGAACTCGATGATGCAGAAACCGTCGTCGACCGCCTCGAACAGGGCGCGGTAGCGCGCCTCGCTGGTGGCCAGCGCGTCGCGGGCGGAGCGCTGCTCGGTGACGTCGCGGGCGACGCCCGAGAACCGCAGCGGCCGCCCGGCGGCGTCGCGCTCGATCTCGCCCCGGCGGGCGATCCAGCGGAGCTCGCCGGTGTCGGGCCGGCGGATGCGGTACTCCACGTCCCGCGGCGGCTCGCCCCGCCGCCGGCTCTCCGCGGTGGAGACGAGGTGCGCGTCCTCGGCGACGACCAGCCGCTCGAAGGCCGTGGCCGGGTAGCTCGCGGCCTCGGGCAGGCCGTAGAGCCGGCAGAATTCCGGGGTCGGGTGCAGGAGGCCGTCGTCGATGCCCACCGAGAACACGCCGATGCCGCCCGCCTCCTGGGCCCGGCGCAGGCGCATCTCCGCGTCCTGCAGGGCGTCGCCGGCCCGGTGCTCGGCGGTGCGGTCGGCGACGACCTTGACGTAGCCGATGTGATGGCCGTCCGCGTCCCGCAGGGGCATCATCTCGCCGGAGGCCCAGAACCGGGAGCCGTCCGCGCGCAGGTGCCAGCGCTCGTCGTCGGCCCGGCCCTGCTCCAGGGCGCAGCGCATCTCGATCCCGGGCCGGTCGACGGCGCGGTCCTCGGGGACGAACAATTCGGCGATGCTGCGCCCGCGGATGTCGGCGGCGCTCCAGCCGAAGATGCGCGCCGCGCCGGTGTTCCAGTCGGACACCACCCCGTCGCGGTCCGTGCCCACGATGGCGAAGCGGGTGGTGCTGTCGAGGATCGCCTGCCGGTGGGGCACCGGGTCGGCCCGCCGCCCGCCCTCGCCATGACCCTCGCCCTCGCCCTCGCCCTCGGGCACCGCGCCGGCCCGGCGGGCCTCGGCCCGCAGGCGCGCGGCCTCGCGCTCCAGCTCCTCGGCGCGGCGCAGGCGCGCGTCGGTCTCGGGCTGTCTCATGCCGGGACGTCCCTCCTTCCGGGATTCGCTCAAGGGCGCGCGGGCCCCGCATGGGCGGTAGAGGGGCCGCCCGCCCGGGTCAAACGGGAATGCGGAACCGCCGCCGGAACGATCAGGGCCGGCCCCGCGGCGGCGGGACCGGCCCTGGCATCCGGATCGGGCGAGACGCGTGCGCGCAGCGCTCAGCGCGGGTCGGGCGGGCCCTCGCCCTTGCCCACGAAGGGGATGCCCTCGATCGGGCATTCCTCGGTGCCGACGCTCTGGCGGGTGATCGCCCGCACGGCGTCGCGGGTCCCGTCGGGGTCCTCGATCCAGCGGCGGTAGAAGTCGTAGGGGCAGTCCGACAGGCCGTGCCGGTTCTCCTTCGAGGCGATCATGCCGGTGTAGCCGCGGTGAAGGAGCTTGAAGAGGTGGTTCTCGGACTGCCCGTGGGCGCGCGCGTCGCGGATCAGGAACTTCGACAGGGCGGCGTACTGGATGCCCATCTCCTCCTCGCCGCACTCGCCGAGCGTGCGGCCGTCGAAGCCGATCACCGCCGAATGGCCGAAATAGCTGTAGACCCCGTCGAAGCCGGCGGCGTTGGCCACCGCCACGTAGGTGTTGTTGGCGAACGCCATCGCCTTCGACATCAGCACCTGCTGCTCCTTGGCCGGATACATGTAGCCCTGGCAGCGGATGATGAGCTCGGCGCCCCGCATGGCGCAGTCGCGCCAGATCTCGGGATAGTTGCCGTCGTCGCAGATGATGAGGCTGATCTTCAGGCCCTTGGGCCCGTCGGAGACGTAAGTCCGGTCGCCCGGATACCAGCCCTCGATCGGGGTCCAGGGCATGATCTTGCGGTATTTCTGCACGATCTCGCCCTGGTCGTTCATCAGGATGAGGGTGTTGTAGGGCGCCTTGTTCGGGTGCTCCTCGTGGCGCTCGCCGGTCAGCGAGAACACGCCCCAGACCTTGGCCTTGCGGCAGGCGGCGGCGAAGATGTCGGTCTCCGGCCCCGGGATCGTGGTGGCGGTCTCGTACATCTCGGCCGCGTCGTACATGATCCCGTGGGTCGAGTATTCGGGGAAGATGACGAGGTCCATGCCGGGCAGGCCGGACTTCATGCCGACCACCATGTCGGCGATCTTGCCCGCGTTCTCCAGCACCTCGGCCCGGGTGTGCAGGCGGGGCATCGTGTAGTTCACGACGGCGACGCCGACGCTGTCCTGGCTCGACGAAATGTCTCCGTGCATCATGGCGTGATCCTCCGGTTTCTGGACGTGGCGCGTGCCGCGCGGGTTCGCGGCACGCGCGGGGGACGCGGTCCCCCGGGCCCCTAGCCCGGCGCGAGGCCGAGGAGGGTTCCGAGGGGAACCACGAGGGTGAAGCCGCCATAGACGCCGTCCTTCGGCCGCCGGGCGGTGTAGGGATTCCAGAACGAGTTCGGATTGACGACGTACTGGACCACGGGCTCGAGGATCACGCCCGCCCCGACGTCGATGTGGGCGTTGGCCTCGAAGATGAACTTGTCCCGCGAGAACGGCGCGCCGGAGCCGCCCGCGAAGGCGTTCGCATCGGCCAGGAAGTCCGCGTAGTTGGCGTTGATGCGCTGCCAGTTGGCCTTCAGCCCGTAGGTGTCGTTGGGCCGGGTCTGGTCGGGCGATTGCAGCAGGATGCCGGCGAACGAATTGAACCGGATCGGGATGGTCGGGTCGAAGGCGTAGCCGGTGCCGGTATAAAGCGCGATCGAGGCCGGATGGGGATTGGCGGCCTCGGCGCCCCCGTCGGCGCGCCAGACCGTCTGCGAGGCGGTCAGCACCACGCCCGAGGTGCCCGACTTCTGCAGGGCCGGGTCGCCGGGGAAGAGGCCCTTGGAGCGGCCGAGCGCCGTCTTGAAGTTATCCTCGTGGTCGGCGGTGTTGTAGAAGCCGGTGAGCGAGACGCGCCCCGGATAGGCCTCCTGGGAGAAGTCGGTCTTGCGGCCGATCTCGGTCATGACGACGGCGCCGGCCAGGCGCTCGTAGCCGAAATCATAGCCCGACAGCCCGTTGGTGTTGGGGTTCACGCTGAAGGCGCCGGCCTGGATGTAGGTGGTCGGCGAGAGCTTGTAGGCGACGTTGGCGCCCCAGACCCCGTAGAGCGGCGAGGTGAAGCCGGCGTTGAAGTAGAACATGTCCTGGAAGCAGGAATTGATCGAGTTGCACGGCGGCAGGCCGTAATACCGGTCCGGATGCGTGCGCCCGACCTCGACCACCAGGCGGTCGTCGAGCAGCTTCTGCTGGTAGGTGAAGAGCGACAGCCGGGCGAAGTTGGGGTTGAACGGCGGCTGGTAGCCGACCGTGGTGTCGCCGATGTCGGCGGCCATGTTGAGGTTGCGCACCAGCCCGAAGAAGGTCTGGGTGAAGTTGATCGTCCCGCCCGAGATGCCCGCGAGCGTCTGCATGTCGGCGGTCATCGAGAGCACGAAATAGGCCGAGTTCGACTGCTCGCCGGGCCGCAGGCCCATGCTGGGATTGGCCTGGTAGAAGTCGTAGACGTTGACGTCGAAGGTCAGGCCGCGGGCCGCCATCGCGGTGGCCCAGGGCGCGAGCGGACCGACGCGGACCGGGTCCTTCGGCTTGTCGGCGATGGCCGGGTCGGTGCGCGGCTGGGTCTGCTCGTTGAGCTGGCCCACCGGCGAGGCCGTCTGCGCCAGGGCCGGCCCCGCGGCCAGCACACCGGCGGAGGCGACCGCCGCCGACAGGAGGGCGCCCCGGGCCGCCCCCCATCCCATCCGGCGCCGCGACACCGGTTCCCGTTCGAATCTCTGTATCATCGTACCACCCCGCGCTCCAGCATCGATCCCGTCTCGGCCCATCCCATCCACTTCAGCTGTGGAATTATATCTCGATAGGCCCAGCCTCTGTGCAGATCTGCTGTCAGGCAATACTTTGCAAATGCGATGCCACTGCTTAATTTAATGGCTAATCATCCAGGGGCGGGCAGATGGGAAGCTTTTGGCCGCCGGCGTTGCTTGCGTTTTGGTCTTCGCCGAGCCGCTGCAGCAGCCGCAGCCGGCGCCGTGCCCCGACACCCGCCGGGGGGCGTGGCGGCTGCGCTCGTTGGTGGCGTGCGCCTTGCGCAGGCCGGCATCCATGGAGGCGAGGTTCGGCGCGGTGAGGAAGGCCCGGCCGCAGGCGGTGCCGCAATCCGGGCAATCGTGCGGATCGCGGAACTCGGCCATCGGGCGCAGCACCGTGAACGGGCCGCAGGCAACGCAACTGTAATCGTAGACGGGCATCGGGGCCTCTGGGTGATGTCTGCGTGATGGAGCGCGGCGAGCGTCGTGGACTCCGGACGTTCGCGCGTTCGCGTGCGACCCGCCGCGTCATCCCGGGCTCCGCTGCGCGGCCCCGGGATGAGAGATTGCGACGGGCGACGTCTCGGCTCGCGAACCGGCCTCCGCGATCCCCTGCCGGGGGGAGGGGACTGCGCGCCGGATCGGGCCCGGGCCGGGTCTCAGAGGTCCGGCGACAGCGGCATCTGGATCGAGCCGTCGAGGAACTTCGTCGGCCCATCCGCTCCGGGATTGATGTCGAACTCGAAGATCTTCGTCGGAATCCACAGGGTGGCGCAGGCGTTGGGGATGTCGACGACGCCGGAGATGTGGCCCTGGACCGGGGCGGTGCCGAGGATCGAGTAGGCCTGGGCGCCGGAATAGCCGAACTTCTTCAGGTACTCGATCGCGTTGAGGCAGGCCTGACGGTAGGCCACCGTCACGTCGAGGTAATGCTGCTTGCCGTACTCGTCGACGGAGACGCCCTCGAAGATGAGGTGGTCGTCGAACTTCGGCGTGATCGGCGACGGCTTGAAGATCGGGTTCTTGATCCCGTACTTGGCCATGCCGTCCTTGATCAGGCTGACCTTGAGGTGGACCCAGCCCGCCATCTCGATGGCGCCGCAGAAGGTGATCTCGCCGTCGCCCTGGCTGAAATGCAGGTCGCCCATCGAGAGGCCCGCGCCCGGCACGTAGACCGGGAAGTAGATCTTCGAGCCGCGCGACAGGTCCTTGATGTCGCAATTGCCGCCGTGCTCGCGCCCCGGCACCGTGCGGGCGCCCTCGGCGGCCGCCTTGTCGCGGCCCTCGCCCTTGAGCCGGCCCATATGGGCGGTGGGCGCGAAGGGCAGGGTGGCCAGCGCCGGCACCCGGTTGGGGTCGGTGTCGAACAGCGCCTTCTCACGGGTGTTCCAGGTCTCCAGCATCTTCGGATCGGGCAGGCAGCCGATCAGGCCGGGATGGATCAGGCCGGGGAAGCGCACGCCGGGAATGTGGCGCGACTGGGTGAACATGCCCTCGAAGTCCCAGATCGACTTCTGGGCCAGGGGGAAGTGCTCGTCGAGGAAGCCGCCGCCGTTCTTCTTGGAGAAGAAGCCGTTGAAGCCCCACTGGCTCTCGGGCTTGGCGCCGATGTCGAGGAGGTCGACCACCAGGAGGTCGCCGGGCTCGGCGCCCTCGACGCCGATCGGGCCGGAGAGGAAGTGCACGATCGACAGGTCGATGTCGCGCACGTCGTCGGCCGAATCGTTGTTCTTGATGAAGCCGCCGGTCCAGTCGTAGGTCTCGACGATGAAGTCGTCGCCCGGCTTGACCATGGCCACCATCGGGATGTCGGGGTGCCAGCGGTTGTGCACCATGTCGTTGTCGTAGGCCGATTGGGTCAGATCGACCTTGATCAGGGTCTCGGGCATGTTGGGTCGTTGCTCCCTTGCCAGACGTGAGGACATGCGTCCCCGTTCGCGCCGGCGGTGAGATCCGTCGGCGGGTGATGTGCCGGTGATGGCCGGGCGCGACGCGCCCCGGCCCGGGGCCGGTCAGCTTGCGAGCAGCTCCTTCAGGGCCGCGTCGAGTGTGGCGATGTCGTCGGGGCTCGTGCCCGGGCCGCCCGCGAAGTGGCCCCACCAGGTGTCGATGACGCGCAGCTCGGCGTTCGGCATGGCCGCCGCCTCGATGGCGTTGTCCTCGGGAGGAAAGTACAGGTCGGTGGAGGCGGGCATCAGGATCGCCTTCGCGCGGATGGCGCCGAGCGCGGCCTCGAAGTCGCCCTTGAAGCGGTCGTTGGCGCTGATGTCGCCGTTCTGCCAGGTCCAGAGCATGGCGAGCAGGTCGTTGGCGTCGCGGGTGTAGAACAGCCCTTCCCAGAACCCGACGAGGAAGTCCTCCAGCGAGGCGTAGCCCATATGGGTCCGGTCGGCCTCGATCCGGTAGAAGGTCTGCGACAGGCCCCAGCCGGCATAGACCCGGCCGAAGGCGCGCAGGCCCCGGTTCGGCGGGCTCGTGTACCAGCCCTCCGCGTAGGCGGCATCCGCCTGCAGAGCGGCCTTGGCGCCCTCGAGGAAGACGAAGTTGTGCCGCGAGCACTTGGCCGAACCCTGAAACGGCAGGATGCGGGGCACCATGTCGGGGTAGAGCGCGCCCCAGTGGTAGGTCTGGAGCGCTCCCATCGACCAGCCCGTCACGAGGACCAGCCTCTCGATGCCGAAATGCTCGGTGACGAGGCGATGCTGGGCCGTGACGTTGTCGTAGGCGGTGACGTTGGGAAAGCGCGGCCCGTTCCAGGGGGCCGGCGTGTTGCTCGGCGAGGACGAGAGCCCGTTGCCGAACATGTTCGGGATGATGATGAAGTACCGCTCCGGGTCGAGGGCCTTGCCGGGGCCGATCAGCCACGCGTTCTCGGTGTGCTGGCCCGAGTACCAGGTCGGATAGACGATGGCGTTGTCTTTCGCCGCGTTGAGCGTGCCGAAGGTCTTGTAGGCGAGCTTGGCGCCGCGCAGCGTCTTCCCGCACTGGAGGACGAAGTCGCCGAGCTCGAAGATCTCGTAATCGGCCATCTCTGCCCCTTTCGGCATGCCGGACCCCGTCAGACGGAGAGGAAGCGGGCGACCTGGGCCTCGTCGATGTCGGCGCGCAGGGATTCGTGGACGATGTGGCCGTTCTCGATCACCAGCACCCGGTCGGCCACGTCGAGGGCGAAGCTGAGCACCTGCTCGGAGACCACGATGGAGAGGCCGCGCTCGTCGCGGATCTTCTTCAGGGTGCGGCCCATCTCGCGGATGATCGAGGGCTGGATGCCCTCGGTGGGCTCGTCGAGGAGGAGGACCTTGGGCCGGCTCGCCAGGGCCCGGGCGATGGCGAGCTGCTGCTGCTGGCCGCCGGACAGGTTACCGCCGCGCCGGCCCTTCATCTCCAGCAGCACCGGGAACATCGTGTAGAGGTCCTGCGGCACCCGGCGCTCGTTCGTCACGGTGAGCCCGGTCTCGATGTTCTCCTGCACGGTCATGGCGGAGAAGATCATCCGCCCCTGCGGCACGTAGGCGAGGCCCTGCGCCACGCGCTGGTGGCTCTTGAGGCCGCCGACCTCGGCGCCGTCGACCCGGATCGAGCCGGATTTCAGCGGCACGATGCCCATCAGGGTCTTCATCAGCGTGGTCTTGCCCATGCCGTTGCGGCCCATCACGGCGACGATCTCGCCGGGGGCCACCGCGATGTCGAGGCCGTGCAGCACCTCGCTCTGGCCGTAGGCCGCGTGCAGGTCGCCGATCGCCAGCATCGGCGGGAGTCCGGCCTGGATGGGCGGTACGGGGGAGGGGG